>NZ_WLUG01000089.1:0-97864 GCF_009706505.1 Providencia sp. wls1922
TCTACTTTATATCCTAACCAAACAGCAAAAAATGCCTCCATTACACGCACTTTTTTCTTTTGTTAAGCCGTTATTTAGAATATTTATCACGGTGAATGATAGAGAATTTGATGGAGATAGTCAGACTGACTTAGAAAGGTCACAAAAAGGAATAATAAGTTCCTTAAGATTACCGGTAAGATATTTGATATACTGTACGCGAGTCAGTCAAACCAATGCTAAACTAGCATAGTTGGCAGCAATACTGTTGTTACCAATAATACTGTTGTTATCAATTTCGTAGGGAATCCGGTACGTGGCTAAAAGAACCTATTCTGTTCGGTACATTGCTGGCGAGCCTGCAAAACGTATTCAGCCTATGCCAATTCATATGCTAGGTGATTCTCTTCCTATTGGTCTTCCTCTGTTTCCTGCGGGTGAAATGCTGGATGTGGTTACGTGGAATATTTATAAGCAGCAGCGACCAAATTGGAAATCTACGTTAGCAGAGCTCGTTAAAGAGAAAAAACTGTTATTGCTCCAGGAAGCACAAATGTCACCAGAATTGGTTTCTTTTGCTGCTTCACATCAATTGGTAGCAGACCAAGTCCCTGCCTTACCTTTTTCTCCTCATCCATCAGGGGTAATGACTCTCGCGACAGCTCACCCTATTTATTGTTGTCCATTACGAGAAAAAGAGCCGCTATTACGTTTAGCGAAATCGGCTTTGATCACGGTTTATCCATTGCCTAATGGTAAGCATTTAATGGTTGCTAACGTACATGCCATTAACTTTAGTTTTGGTGTTGATGTGTATAGAAAGCAATTGAGTAAGTTAGGTTCTCATATTAGCAAACATGTCGGTCCCGTTATTCTCGCGGGGGACTTTAATGCATGGAGCCGTCAGCGAGTAAATGCATTGAAACGCTTTATTCGTTCAGTTGGCTTGAAGGAAGTTCTCTACGATTTAGATTTACGAACAAAAGCTTTTGGTCGTCCATTAGACTTTATGTTTTATCGCGGCTTAACACTGAAAGAAAGCCACGTATTACAGACAGATGCGTCAGATCATAATCCTATCATTACCCAATTTAAATTAACTAATTAATACCTTTTTAAGATTATCCCACCTTATTTATCCCTGTAATTATTGTAGATTTTATTCTCTATTTTATGGGGATTCATACCTTGAAACGATTACTATCTATCGCTTTACTATTTTGCATGCCCTATGCATTAGGAAAAAGTAACCTTGAGTTGGCAAAACAAGCCGAACAATTACCTCGCCTTGTTGTTTATGATTCATCTTATCGCCAGATAGATTACCCTAATGGGGATGTTCCCAGCCATTATGGTGTCTGTTCTGATGTTGTGATACGCAGTTATCGTAAGTTGGGTATTGATCTTCAAAAACAGCTTCATGAAGATATTAAAAAAAACTTTAGCCAGTATCCAAGTCAAAAAATGTGGGGGCTTCGTAAGCCTGATACCAATATTGATCATCGGCGAGTACCTAACTTAGAAACCTTTTTTGCTCGAAAAGGTACTGTTAAACCTATTACGGTAAAAGGGGAGGATTATTTACCCGGTGATATCGTTTCATGGCGTTTAGATAACGGCCGTCCACATATAGGAATTGTGACATCCATCAAAGCATCGAATAGTCGATATTACTTAGTGATGCACAATATTGGATATGGACAAGTTGCTGAGGATGTCTTATTTAAATGGAAGATAGTTGGACATTATTCATATTAATCTTTTTCTTTCAATGAGCTGCAATGAAATTTAATTTTATCACTTATGAATGCTTCACTTTTCTTTTACCAGAGAAAGCGTTTTAATATCTCAAAGTGATTAGTTTTTTTTGTTGATTCTCGAATTATATGCAATTTATTGTATTGGTTGTTATTGGCATTAAACTATATTTATTAAGTGTAAAGCACGGCGATGAGCAGGTTTTATTTATCGGGCTGTTTTATTTCTTAAGGATTTTAAATCATGAAAAATATAGTTATTGTGGGTGGTGGTACTGGCGGTACCATGTTAGCTAATATTTTGGCTAGAAAACTTAATAAAGACATTTTTTCTCAAAGAATAAAAATAACGTTAATAACAGATAATCCGATACATTATTATAAACCTGCATTTATGTATGTGGCTTTTAATATGTTCTTTAAAGAAGAACTAAGCCGACCTGAGCGTGAATTATTAAGACCAGAAATTGAATTAGTCATTGATAAAGTTGACTCATTTGATTTTAAAAATAAAGAATTATACTCAAGAAATAATAAAAAATATCACTATGACTATTTAGTCGTTGCCACAGGGTGTATCCCTAGGCCTGAGCGTATTGAAGGATTAAAGGAAATAGGTAACCATTTTTATGCCTATGATGCCTCGCGTAAATTAGCCGACCAATTATCTAAGATTGAAAAAGGTCGTATTTTTATTACCGTTTCATTTCCTGAAACACCAAACGTTCCCCATCAGTGTGGTATAGCGCCGATGGAAACAACACTCATGATTGATGAGTTTTTACGTAAACGTCGAGTTAGAGATAATATTGAAATTGTTTATACCTATCCAACGGTTGCACAATTACTGCGTAATTGTTTATTCATGCAACAGCCGGTTTGCGAAGTCATTCCTGAAGTATTTGTATCTCGAAATATTAAAGCTCAAAGAGGGTTTACTTTAAATAAAGTCGACCCAGATAAGAAATTAGCTTATTCCAAAGAAGGTGATGAGCAGCCTTTCGATTTATTAATTAGCACTCCACCTATTACCGCAGTAGAGGCGGTCGTAAATACCGGATTAAGTGAACACAATAATGGTGAAGGTTGGTTACCAACAGACCATGAAACAATGCAAGTCTATGGTGTTGAAGGTGTTTATGTTATTGGTGATACAGTTGATTTACCAATTAGTAAAGCGGGGGGGAGCTGCCATAACCAAGCTGCAATTATTGCTGATAATATTTGTGGTGAGTTAATTTATGGTTACCCAGCGGCTATTTATGATGGTCGAGTACAAGCTGTTGCTCAAATGGGATTAACGGCGGGTATGCCTTTGCAATACGATTACAAGCACGATGTTATTCCAACTCCGCCAACAAAGCTCGGTGGATTACTAAGAAATGGCTTCAATAGAGGTATTTATTGGGCAGCAATCCGTGGCTTAGTTTAATAAGGAATTAAAAATGTCGAATAATGAAAATCAAAGTAAATTGCTTGAACTATTAAGTTCCGAATCTGGTAATCATCTTGCTGAAAAATTAGCACCGTTATTACACTTAAATCGCTTAGACAATATTGTGGATCTGCTTTCACTAGTATCTGACCTTGTCGATATATTAGATAACAGTACAGTAGAACGATTATCAAATTCTTTTGAAGATACTTTAGTGCCTGTATGGGAATTAGGTACTGCCTACAATATGGCAAAAATGGAAGGAATACATGATAGTAAAAATCCTAACTTTCGCTCAGTGTATGGATTATTAAAAGATCCAAATACATTGCGTGGAATTACGACGCTTTTGCGAACAATGCAAATTGTCGGTTCTCGATTATCTCAATCCCAAGGAGGGTAATTTTTCGGAGGTGGTATGAGTTTAGATATAAAACGTTCTTTCGAAACACGGGCAATTCATAGTCACTATAATGCACAAGATCATTTAGGTTCATTGGCATCGCCAATTTATCAAACATCGACTTATGTATTTAAAAGTGTCGAAGAGGGCGCAGCCTGTTTTAGTGGTGAAAAAGATGGCTATATTTATACCCGAATTAATAACCCAACATTAAATCTATTGGAAAATAGAATTGCCTCTCTTGAAGAGGGAGAGGCGGCAATTGTGTTCTCGTCAGGTATGGGCGCAATCACGGCTACATTTTGGACATTATTAAATCCGGGTGATGAACTGTTAGTGGACTTAACAGTTTATGGCTGTACTTATGCCTTTTTTCATCATGGGTTGGCTCGATTTGGTGTGAAAATTAAGCACATTGATATGAGTGATCCAGAGAGTGTCGCTCAAGCCATTACGAAAAAAACGCGCATGATATTCTTTGAGTCACCCGCTAACCCGAACATGCGTTTGGTGGATATTGCTGCGGTGAGTGAGATTGCTCATCGACATAATATCTTAGTGGTAGTCGATAACACCTATTGCACGCCGTATATTCAAACACCACTGACATTGGGGGCGGATATTGTGCTGCACTCGTTGACCAAGTACATGAATGGTCATGGGGATGCTATGGGGGGAGCGGTAGCCACAACGGCAGAGTACGCAAAACTAATTCGATTAGTGGGGTTGAAGGATATGACGGGGGCATGCTTATCTCCTCATGACGCTAACCTGATTATTCGAGGAATGAAAACCTTGTCTGTTCGTATGGATAGGATAGTCCAAAGCACACAGAAAATTGCTGAATATTTAGAAGTGAACCCAAAAGTCGCTACCATTATGTACCCGGGTTTGCCGAGTTTTGAGCAGTACCATTTAGCTCAAAAGCAGATGAAATTAGCCGGAGGCATGATTGCATTTGAGCTAAAAGGGGGGCTGGAAGCAGGTAAGCGGTTCTTAAACCATTTAACGCTGTTCTCTAGGGCGGTGAGTTTGGGAGATTGCGAGTCATTGGCGCAGCATCCTGCCAGTATGACTCATTCGACCTATACACCGGAAGAAAGGCTGCAATATGGCATTGGTGATGGGCTGATTCGACTATCTATTGGTTTAGAAAATGTCGATGAGTTAATTGCAGATATTGAACAGGCGCTTGCGTCAGCGTGATGTAGTAGAACTAACGGTTCCATAAAATCAAAAATCATTAAAAAAACAGCCCTAGATCTGTTCGATGTAGGGCTGTTTTATTGATCTCTTAATGAAAAGGGATCAACGTTTTTGGTAATAACGCATCGCAAAGAAAGTGATACTGAGTAAAGCCACCCACACAAAGCCTACGATCAGCGCCACTTGCGTATCTTTAAAGAAGCCTAATAAAGCGATAACAAACACCATAAATGCGATGGTGACTGCTGGACCTACAGGCCAGAACGGTACAGGGAATTTCAGTTTTTTGATTTCTTCTTGGCTCATCTTGCGGCGCATTGCCACTTGTGACAGTAAAATCATTAACCAGACCCACACCGTTGCGAAGGTCGCGATTGACGCGATGATCACAAAGATTTTTTCTGGTAACAGGTAGTTCAGATAAACCCCTAATAACATCACAACGGACATCACCAGCACTGTTACCCATGGCACACCGCTTTTGGTCAGTTTAGTAAAGACTTTCGGTGCTTGCCCATCTTGAGCCATACCATACATCATGCGACCTGCGCCAAAAATATCACTGTTGATAGCGGAAATTGCAGCTGTGATCACCACGATATTCAGGATATTGGCTGCGGATTGAATACCTAAGCTATCGAAGATTTGGACAAACGGACTACCGTTTTGACCGATTTGATTCCATGGGTAGATACACATCAGGATAAACAGCGTTAATCCATAGAATAATAGAATACGGATAGGCACCGCATTGATAGCTTTAGGAATGGTTTTTTCAGGATTTTGCGCTTCACTTGCCGTGATACCAATTACCTCAATACCACCAAAAGCAAACATAACGATGGCTAGAGAGGCTATCACCCCTTCAATGCCATTTGGCATAAAGCCGCCATGCTCCCATAAGTTTTGGATACCCACTTCATGGTTAGTTTCTTGACCAAAACCGTAGATCATCAAGAAGGCACCGCCGACAATCATGGCAATAATAGCACTAACTTTAATAATCGATAGCCAGAATTCCATCTCACCGAAAATCTTAACGTGGCAAAGATTGAGGGCGCTAATAAATAGCACGATACTCAATACCCATACCCATTGGTCGACATGCGGGAACCAGAAGCCCATATACATCCCGAAGGCCGTAATATCGGCTAAACAGACTACCAGCATTTCAAATACGTAGTTCCAACCTGTTAAAAAACCCGCTAGAGGACCCATATAATGGCTTGCGTAGTGAGAGAATGAACCAGGGACTGGATGATGAACCGCCATTTCGCCGAGGGCACGCATCACCATAAATACAGCGGCACCACCTAACATGTAGGCAAGTAACACCGCAGGACCTGCTGCCTGAATCGCAGACGCAGAACCGTAGAATAGCCCAGTACCAATCGCTGACCCTAAGGCCATAAAGCGAATGTGCCGGACACTCAGCCCCTTTCTGAGTTGATTTTGTTCACTACTTTGCATGTCTTTTCCTGTCATTGACTTTATTTCGAAATATTGTACCGAATATTGTTTCGGTTTCGTTGTTTGAGTTGACGTACTTTCCTGAACGCAGGGTGACTACATTATCACAAAGTGCATTGCCCGCGAGATAGATATCTGCAATATAATATGCGCCAAATGGAATCTTCTAGGAGCAATATGAAATACCCAATTAATGAAATCTTCCAAACTTTACAGGGGGAAGGTGTTTTTACTGGCGTCCCTGCTGTTTTTATTCGTTTGCAAGGCTGTCCAGTGGGCTGTAGTTGGTGCGATACCAAACAGACCTGGGACAAAGAGCCCGCGAAGGAATCCACATTGGGTGATATTGCATTAAAAACACAAGACAGTGATTTATGGGCAATGTCCGATGCCGAAAGCTTAATCCAACTGATGCAACAAAACGGCTATACCGCAAAACACATCGTGATAACGGGCGGAGAACCGTGTATTTATGATTTAACGAACTTAACGCAATCCCTTGAAGCGAAGGGGTTTCAATGTCAGATTGAAACCAGCGGCACTTACCCAATCATCTGCACTGAAAATACCTGGGTCACTGTCTCGCCGAAAGTGGGTATGAAAGGTGGATTGCAAGTACTCGAACAGGCGATTAATCGTGCCAATGAAATCAAGCATCCTGTAGCGCGTGAAAAGGATATTGAAGCCCTTGATCAGCTATTATCTTTGCGAACTCAAGGGGAGCCACCGATTGTGGCGCTTCAGCCTATTAGCCAAAAAATGTCAGCGATGAAGCTATGTATTGATACCTGCATCCAACGCAACTGGCGGCTATCCATTCAAACCCATAAATATTTAAATATTCAGTAATCATTATGTCTTTGAGCTGTAGGTGATAACTTACAGCTCAGCACCTATTTGGCTTAGGCTTCTCCGCGATATACACAGCCTGCATTGCAGGTTTCTTTAACCGTAATGGCACTTAATAGTGGTAACAGTGGCTTGGTTTGCTGCCAAATCCAGCGAGCAAGTACTTCACTGGTTGGGTTTTCTAACCCTTCAATCTCATTTAAATAGTGATGGTCTAGACGCTCATAGATAGGTTTAAAGGCGCTTTTCACATCAGCAAAATCCATGATCCATCCCGTATGCGCATCAATTTCACCCGTGATTTCTAAGCGCACCATGAAAGAGTGCCCATGCAGGCGACCACATTTATGCCCCTCGGGTACATGAGGAAGGCGGTGGGCTGCTTCAAAGTGAAAATCTTTGTAGATGGTTGTGCTCATAAATTTCTCCTTACTAATGTTTAGTAGCGTATTCTACTGTTATTTTTACTCAAAATGTCGTTATTTATCGATTTCTGGCTAATCTTTTTATTCGATATTCATCATCGAATATTTTCTTTAGGATTTTTAGCTATTAGTTATGGCTATAGTTTCTTATCTTCCTAGTTATGGCTGTTATAACCTTTATCTTCATTTGGGATAGAGAATGGCATATATAACGTTTTATTGACTATTCAATGATGGATCACGTTGGAGTGACAAAATAATGCAAAACAAGCAACCTCCATTATCAGCATTACCGATTTCGACGGAGCAATTAGGGCGCTTACAAACCGCAGTGGGGGATTATTCATCCCATCAACTGGCTTGGCTATCTGGCTATTTGTGGGGAATGGTGAATCAAAACAGTGCGCAAAGTGAATCTGTTCCTGCAAGCAATGCGCCTCAAGAAACCGTGACCATTATTTCAGCCTCCCAAACGGGTAATGCCCGTCGTTTAGCTGAGCAGCTTCGAGAAAAGCTACTGAGTGAGAAAATCAGTGCCAATTTAGTCAATGCTGGTGATTACAAGTTTAAGCAGATAAACCAAGAGAAAGTGGTGATCGTTGTGGCATCCACCCAAGGTGAAGGGGAGCCAGCCGAAGAGGCCGTTGCATTACATAAATATTTGAATTCGAAGAAAGCCCCCGATCTCTCAGCCGCCCATTACGCGGTTTTTGCACTTGGCGATTCTTCTTATGAGCATTTTTGCCAAGCCGGAAAAGATTTCGATAGCCAGTTTGAGAAACTCGGGGCGAGTGCGTTGCTTCCTCGGGTCGATGCGGATGTTGAATATCAGGCATTGGCAGACGAGTGGGTAAGCTCTTTGACGCAGATTTTAAAAGCGCGAGTACCTGCTCAGTCAGATAGCCAGCTCATCAATACTCAATCTGGCAGTGTGAATCAGCTCGATTCTTCCCCATACACCAAAACGGCGCCATTAACCGCTTCGCTGTTGAGTAACCAAAAGATCACGGGGCGCGGATCGGACAAAGATGTGCGCCATATTGAGATTGATTTGGGGAATTCTGGTTTACGCTATCAGCCGGGAGATGCACTAGGCGTGTGGTTTGATAATGACCCTGCGTTAGTGGATGAGCTGATTAGCCTGTTATGGCTACAAGGGGATGAAGACGTATTTATTGGTCAACAGCGCCATTCGCTGCGTGATGCGTTAACTTACCAGCTGGAACTGACCCAAAATACCCATTTGATCGTCGAAAAATACGCTCAGTTATCCAAAGATGATAGCTTATTAGGCTTGATCAGTGATAAGCCAGCCATTATGCAGTATGCACAAACCACGCCTATCGTTGATATGGTACGCCAAGCGGCGGCTCAACCAAGTGCGCAAGAGTTTGTGGATTTACTGCGCCCATTAACGCCACGCTTGTATTCCATTTCTTCTTCACAGGCAGAAGCGACGGATGAAGTCCATGCTACCGTCGGGGTTGTACGCTATGAGATTGATGGACGTCCAAGAACAGGCGGTGCTTCTGGCTTCTTAGCGGATCGTCTCAATGAAGGTGACGAACTGCGGGTGTTTATTGAACATAATGATAATTTCCGCCTACCCGCAGACTCAAATACTCCCGTGATTATGATTGGTCCGGGAACGGGAATTGCCCCATTCCGCGCTTTCTTACAACAACGTGATAACGACGGTAGCGAAGGTAAAAACTGGCTGTTTTTTGGCAATCCGCACTTTGTTGACGACTTCTTATATCAAGTCGAATGGCAGCGTTATGTCAAAGACGGTTTGCTGACCCATATTTCATTAGCGTGGTCGCGGGATCAGGCTGAAAAAGTGTATGTGCAAGACAAATTGCGCGAACAAGGTAGCGAAGTGTGGGACTGGATCCAACAAGGCGCACATATTTATGTGTGTGGGGATGCAAATCGCATGGCGAAAGATGTGGAACAAGCATTATTGGATGTCATCAGCGAGCACGGGCACATGGATGAAGAGCAAGCGGATGATTTTTTAAGTGAGCTGCGTGTGATGCGCCGTTATCAGAGGGACGTTTATTAATGAGCAATGAACATCAAAAAGTTGCACCTCAGCCGGCCTTAGTGGTTGAAGGAAAGCTCGCTGACAGCGAGCGGATGAAGCAGCAAAGTAACTATTTACGAGGCACTATCAAAGACGATCTCAAAAACGGCTTAACAGGCGGTTTTGACGGAGATAATTTCTTGCTGATCCGTTTTCACGGAATGTATCAACAAGATGACAGAGATATTCGCGCAGAGCGAGCAGAGCAGAAGTTAGAACCGCGTCATGCCATGATGCTGCGTTGTCGCTTACCGGGAGGCATCATTACCCCGAAACAGTGGCTCGATATTGATAAATTTGCCTCTGAGCACACGTTATACGGCAGCATTCGTATTACCAACCGTCAAACATTCCAGTTTCACGGTATTCTCAAAGGGGATGTGAAGCCGGCGCACCAAATGCTCAGCCATGTGGGGCTGGATGCGTTAGCTACCGCCAATGACGTAAACCGTAACGTACTGTGTACGTCTAACCCTGTGCAGTCTGAACTGCATCAGCAAGCCTATGAATGGGCGAAAAAAATCTCTGAGCATTTGCTACCTCGCACCAGTGCGTATGCTGAGATTTGGTTGGATAAAGAAAAGATTGTGACCACCGATGAAGAGCCGATTCTAGGGCAAACCTATCTTCCTCGGAAATTTAAAACTACCGTGGTGATCCCACCGCTAAATGATGTGGATCTCCATGCTAATGATATGAACTTTGTGGCGATTGCTGAAAAAGGGCAATTGATCGGTTTCAACGTGCTGGTGGGCGGCGGTTTAGCGATGACCCACGGCGATACCAACACGTTCCCACGTCTTGCCAGTGAATTTGGTTTTATTCCCTTAGATAAAACCTTGGCAATTGCTGAAGCGATTGTCACTACGCAGCGTGATTGGGGAAACCGGACTGATCGTAAAAATGCCAAAACCAAATACACCCTTGAGCGAGTTGGGATAGAGGTGTTTAAAGCGGAAGTGGAAAAACGAGCTGGTGTGCAGTTTGACGCTATTCGTCCTTACCAATTTACGGAGCGTGGCGACCAAATTGGTTGGTTAAAAGGCATTGATAATCGCTGGCATTTAACCTTATTTGTGGAGAATGGGCGCTTAATCGACTTAGCGGACAAACCGTTAAAAACCGGCGTCGCCGAGATCGCGAAAATCCATAAAGGGGACTTTCGCCTGACGGCCAACCAAAACTTAATTGTGGCGGGGATTGAGGAAGAAGACAAAGCGGCAATAGAGAAAATTGCTATTGAGCACGGTTTGATGAGCAATGAAGTGACGCGTCAGCGTGAAAACTCGATGGCGTGTGTCTCTTTCCCAACCTGTCCGCTAGCGATGGCGGAAGCGGAGCGCTTTTTACCGGAGTTCGTCACGCAAGTTGAAAACATCATGGCGGCGCATCATGTGGCGAATGAGCATATTGTTTTACGTGTAACTGGCTGCCCAAATGGTTGTGGTCGCGCGATGCTGGCGGAAGTTGGGCTGGTGGGTAAAGCTCTCGACCGTTATAACTTACATTTAGGTGGAAATCGCATCGGTACGCGTATCCCTAGAATGTATAAGGAAAATATCAGCAGTGCAGAGATTTTAGCCATCATGGATGAGCTGATTGGTCGCTGGGCGGCTGAACGTCAACCGAATGAAGGTTTTGGTGATTACCTGATCCGCGCTAACGTCGTGAAGCCAGTACTCAACTCAGCTATCGACTTTTACGAGGTCAAGGAGGCGGTATGAGCCGACTTCAATTAGCGCAAGTTCAGCCGTTAGATAAACAGGCTCAAGTTGCTTATTTAGCGGAATTCAACGCGAAACTTGAAGAAATGACTGCGCTAGCTCGCGTTGAATGGGCGGTTGAACATCTTCCTGCTGAATTCGTGTTGTCATCAAGCTTTGGCATCCAAGGTGCTTTGGCGCTGCACTTAGTCACGCAAGTGGTCCCCAATATTCCTGTGATTTTAACGGATACGGGTTATTTGTTTCCTGAAACTTACCAGTTTATTGAACAGTTAACGGAACGGTTAAACTTAAACTTGAAAGTGTACCGAGCGGAAACCAGCCCTGCATGGCAAGAAGCCATTCATGGGCAGTTGTGGACTCAAGGGGTTGAAGGAATTGAGCGTTATAACCTATTGAACAAAGTAGAGCCTATGACGCGGGCGCTGCATGAATTGCAGGCGCAAAGTTGGTTTTCAGGACTAAGACGAGAACAATCGGCGAGCCGAGCAGCGTTACCAGTGCTGAGTATTGGTCGCGGGATTTTTAAAATTCTGCCAGTGATTGATTGGAATAATAAAGAAGTTTATCAGTATTTGACCAAACATAATTTACCCTACCATCCATTATGGGAAAAAGGGTATTTATCGGTGGGAGATACTCATACCAGTCGTCCATGGGAACCCGGTATGAGTGAAGAGCAAACTCGTTTCTTTGGTTTAAAGCGTGAATGCGGGCTACATGAAAATTAATGTTTTTTTAAAAAACTAAAGACTTCGTTTAAATAATTAATTACTTACATTACTAATAAGTAGAAAGTTAATTTATTTGTGTAATAACAAAGGGATGCCTTTATCTAAAATAAGGGTGTCCCTTTATTTTTTATTTATGTCAAATCGCGGAAGATAGGCTTAATTTACTGGGTTTTCCCCTCTTTATTTAGCTTATGCCTTTCTGTTCCTATTCATGCTTTTTTGTCATTTCAAAGTGACCAATTCACGCCATATAGTCAATTTCATTGCTCTTATAATTAAAATGTTGGATGGAAGCGATTTATGGATTATCTACCCTTATTTGTGAGTGTGCGAGAAAGACAAGTTGTCTTGATTGGCGGCGGTGTGGTCGCCGCACGTAAAGCCGAATTACTATTGAAAGCCCATGCCTCGCTGGTGGTGATTTCCCCTGAACTTTGCGAAAGCTTGCAGTTGGCTTATCAGCAAAAACAATTGCACTGGGTACAGCAACCTTATCAAGCTTATCACCTTGATGATGCTTACTTGGTGATTGCTGCCACGGATGACCAAGCGCTCAATGAGAAAGTTTTTCATGATGCACAGCAGAGACATATTTTTGTCAATGTGGTGGATGACCAGCCCCTCTGTTCCTTTATTGTTCCCTCGATTATCGACCGTTCTCCCATTATGGTGGCGATTTCATCGGGTGGCACCGCGCCTGTGTTAGCAAAATTATTACGGGAAAAACTGGAAACCTTGCTGCCAACATCGTTGGGAAAAATGGCGGAGATTGCAGGGCGCTGGCGTGAGCGCGTAAAACAGAATCTGACTAAGCTCAGTGAGCGTAAACGTTTTTGGGAATTGAGTTTTAGCGGGCGCTTTGCCTCTTTGGTGGAAAGCGGGCAACTGGATGATGCCGAAAAGCAGCTGGAGCAACAGCTAGCGAAGCCGGATAACCAAGGGGAGTTAACCTTAGTGGGGGCTGGACCGGGTGATGCGGGGCTATTAACACTTAAAGGCTTGAGAGTTCTGCAAAATGCGGATGTGGTGCTGTATGACCATCTGGTGAGCACGGAAATCCTTGATCTTGTTCGCCGTGATGCAGACAAAGTCTGTGTGGGTAAGCGAGCAGGAAATCATAGCGTTTCCCAAGAGGAAACTAATCAATTGATCGTCAACTATGCTCAGCAAGGCAAAAAGGTTGTTCGCTTAAAAGGTGGGGATCCGTTTATTTTTGGTCGTGGTGGTGAAGAGTTGCAAGTTGCTGCCGAAGCCAACATTCCTTTTCAAGTTGTACCCGGTATCACCGCCGCTATTGGTGCGGCGGCTTATGCGGGGATCCCACTGACCCACAGAGAACACGCGCAGAGTATCACGTTTATTACCGGACATTGCCGACAAGAAGGAGCGGAGTTGGACTGGCAAGCATTAGCTCGCGGTCACCAAACTCTGGCTATCTACATGGGCACTGTGACAGCCGCTAATATTCGCCAGCAGCTTATTCAATATGGACGTCATCGAGATACCCCCGTAGCCGTGATTGGTTGTGGGACTCGGCAAAATCAAAAAGTGATTGTGGGAGCGTTGCATGAATTGGAGTCATTGGCTCAGCAAGCGCCAGCACCTGCATTAATCGTCATTGGTGAAGTGGCGGCATTACATCAGCAGCTGGCGTGGTTTGGTCAGCAATCCGAAACCATTCAATGGCGCTCAGCCGTGCTGGAATTGGCTTAATCGAGGAGTAAATCGTGAACGAAAAAAAATTAACCCACTTACAGCAATTAGAAGCGGAAAGTATTCATATTATTCGTGAAGTGGCGGCGGAATTTGCTAACCCTGTGATGCTCTATTCCATTGGTAAAGACTCATCCGTGATGCTGCATTTGGCTCGAAAAGCATTTTACCCTGGGACTATCCCTTTCCCTTTGCTGCATGTGGATACCGGATGGAAATTTCGTGAAATGTACCAGTTCCGTGATGAGACGGCGAAAAAATACGGTTTTGAATTATTGATTCACCGAAATCCTGAAGGGGAGCGTCTCGGTATCAATCCGTTTGTTCATGGTAGCGCTAAGCATACAGATATCATGAAAACCGAGGGTTTAAAGCAGGCGCTAGATAAATATGGCTTTGATGCCGCGTTCGGTGGTGCTAGGCGTGATGAAGAAAAATCACGCGCAAAAGAACGAATTTATTCATTCCGTGATCGCTCGCATCGCTGGGATCCGAAAAACCAAAGACCGGAGCTTTGGCACAATTACAACGGGCAAATTAATAAAGGGGAAAGTATCCGCGTCTTCCCATTATCCAATTGGACTGAGCTGGATATTTGGCAATATATCTACTTAGAAAACATCGATATTGTCCCACTCTATTTTGCGGATGAACGTCCTGTGATTGAGCGTGATGGCACCTTAATCATGGTGGATGATGGGCGTATAGAGCTAAAAGCGGGAGAGGTCATCGCCAAGAAAAAAGTACGTTTTCGGACATTAGGCTGCTGGCCATTGACGGGGGCTGTGCCGTCGAATGCCAGCACACTACCTGAAATTATCGAAGAGATGTTGCTATCCACCACCAGTGAACGCCAAGGGCGTTTGATTGATAGTGACCAATCCGCCTCTATGGAGCTGAAAAAGCGCCAAGGCTATTTTTAATCAATCGGTGAGGAGAGCAACATCATGGCTGAATTAGCGTATAACGACGCAATGGCGCATCAAATTCAACAGCAAGGTGGCGTAGAAGCTTACTTGCTGGCTCAGCAACATAAGGGATTATTGCGATTTCTTACCTGTGGCAATGTGGATGATGGGAAAAGTACCTTGATTGGACGCTTGCTGCATGACACTCAACAAATCTACCAAGATCAATTGTCAGTTTTACAAAGCGACAGTAAGCGGATAGGGACTCAAGGCGAGAAATTGGATCTGGCATTGCTGGTGGATGGATTAGCGGCTGAACGCGAGCAGGGGATCACCATCGATGTGGCATATCGCTATTTTTCGACGGAAAAACGCAAGTTTATCATCGCGGATACCCCGGGACATGAACAATATACCCGCAATATGGCGACAGGCGCATCAACGTGCTCACTCTCTATTCTGTTGATCGATGCTCGAAAAGGCATTCAAGAGCAAACGCGACGCCACAGTTTTATTAGTACGCTCTTGGGGATCCGCCATTTGATCGTGGCGGTGAATAAGATGGATCTGGTGGATTATAGTCAGTCCGTGTTTGATAAAATTCAGCAAGATTACCAGCAATTTGCGCAGCAACTTCCGGTAGATTTAAACGTCTGGTTTGTGCCAATCTCTGCACTGGATGGGGACAACATCGTATCACCAAGCGAGAATTTGCCATGGTATCAAGGGGAAACGTTATTGTCGTTACTGGAAACGGTGCAAGTCACTCAGACGGCCGCTGACCAGCCATTGCGTTTTCCTGTGCAATATGTGAATCGTCCAAACTTAGATTTTCGTGGCTACAGTGGCACCGTGTCATCGGGGGTTGTACAGGTAGGGCAAAGAGTGAAAGTGCTGCCTTCAGGAAGCGTTTCAACCATCAAAGAGATTGTGACATTTTCCGGTAACCCGACTTCAGCCATTGCGGGTGAGGCGATTACGATAGTACTAAACGATGAGATTGATATCAGTCGCGGCGATTTAATTGTCGCTGAAAATGAGGAGCTGCTTGCGAGTCAGCATGCATTAGTGGATGTGGTGTGGATGTCAGAACAGCCGCTGGTGCAAGGTCAACAAGTGGATATTAAAGTGGCAGGCAAGCGAAGCCGAGGCAAAGTTGAAAACATTCAGTATCAAGTGGATGTGAATAACTTAACTCAGAAAGTGGCCACTGAACTGCCATTGAACGGCATCGGTTTGGTGGAGTTTTCATTCGATGAACCGTTACTACTGGAAAATTACCAAAATAATGGGGATACCGGTGGGATGATTTTGATTGATAGGCTAACAAACGTGACGGTGGGGGCAGGGCTAGTTCGAGAAGCGCAGCCAGAAGAAACGGTACACCGTGGTGAATTTAGCCAATTCGAAATTGAGCTTAACCAACTGATCCGCCGCCACTTCCCTCATTGGGGTGCCCGCGATGTGTTAGGTGGGAAGTAACGTTATGGATACATTGGAAAATGGTCGGTCGGAGAATATTGTTTGGCATTCCCATAATGTGACTCGGCAATGGCGAGAGCAGCACAATGGTCACAAAGGCGCAGTGCTGTGGTTGACGGGCTTATCGGGATCAGGAAAGTCCACGTTGGCGGGGGCGATAGAGACACAATTGGCGAATTTGGGGATCAAAACCTATCTTCTAGATGGAGATAATGTTCGCCATGGATTATGTCGTGACCTTGGATTTGGTGATGGGGATCGGCAGGAAAATATTCGACGAATTGGCGAAGTTGCAAAGTTAATGGTGGATGCGGGGCTGATTGTGGCGACGGCGTTTATTTCTCCCTATCAAGAAGATAGACAGCGAGTTCGCGAATTGTTTGAACCTGATCAGTTCTATGAGTTGTATGTGGATACGCCCATTGAAGTTTGTGAAAAGCGAGATCCCAAAGGGTTATATCAGCAAGCGCGAGCAGGGAAAATATCTCATTTCACGGGGATTGATTCGCCTTATCAACCACCACAAAATCCAGAACTTCACCTTGATGGCCTGCGTCCTATTCATGATTCTTTAGCGCAGGTGATTCAACTGCTGCAACAGCGAAATATCATTTCTATAGCAAATTGATTTTACATAAATATCATCCTTTTCTACATTTATAGGGAATTGGGTGATATTTAATCTCTTCTAGCGCGAACAATTCTGACTTTTTTAGACAATATTTGCATCGCAGTAGCGTCATGCGCTTAGTTATGGGATGATTAGCAAATCATTTCAGGGGGCAAGATGGGTAAATTAACGCTACTATTAATTGCGATATTAGCTTGGTTACAATATTCCTTATGGTTAGGCAAAAATGGCATCCATGACTATGTCAAAGTCAAGGATGATGTTGCTGCGCAGGAAATTGTGAATACGCGTTTAAAACAGCGTAATGAGCAGCTATTTGCAGAAATCAATGACTTGAATGATGGTCAGGATGCAATTGAAGAACGCGCACGTAGCGAGCTAGGTATGTTAAAACCTGGGGAATCATTCTATCGAATGGTCAAAGAGCGTAATAATCCACCGTCATCTCAATAATCATCGTGTAGGGTCGACCACACCCAAGAGCCTGATAATTTCTGATGTAAGATTCGAATCATGATAAATCCAAGAACATCCAGCGCAGCACCGATTGTTGCGTTGATCCCCGCTGCCGGAGTGGGCAGTCGTATGAATGCAGATTGCCCAAAGCAATATTTGTCGATCGCAGGGAAAACCATTATTGAACACACCATTGATGCCTTATTGCGCAGTGGAGACGTACAAAAAATCGTGGTTGCATTAAGCGCTGAAGATGATTATTTCCATCACCTCGATATTGCCAAAGATCCTCGCGTTGTCACGGTTATCGGGGGGAAAGAGCGTGCAAATTCAGTATTATCAGGATTAAACTATCTGGTTTCGCAACCTGAGTATGATGATGCTTGGGTATTGGTGCATGATGCGGCACGTCCGTGTCTGCATTTAGATGATTTAAATACTATCGTTCAGTTAGCCACTCAGAATGATTGTTGTGGGGGGATACTGGCGGCTCCGGTTCGGGATACGATGAAACGGGGCGTGGAGGGAACGCAAAGTATTTCCCATACTGTTGAGCGAGAAGCGCTCTGGCATGCCTTAACACCGCAGTTTTTCCCATTAGTATTACTACGTGACTGTTTAGATAAAGCATTGAAAGAAAATGCAGTAATCACGGATGAGGCTTCCGCACTTGAGCATTGCGGTTATCAACCGATATTAGTATCAGGGCGAGCTGATAACCTTAAGGTGACGCGACCAGAGGACTTGGCGCTAGCGGAATTTTATCTTTCAAGAATGAAATCATAAGGAAAAAAAATGAGAATCGGACACGGTTTTGATGTGCATAAGTTTGGTGGTGAAGGCCCTATCGTTATTGGTGGCGTTCGCATTCCTTACGAACAAGGTCTTATCGCACATTCGGATGGTGATGTGGTTTTACACGCGCTGACAGACGCCATTTTAGGTGCTGCGGCACTCGGGGATATCGGAAAATTATTCCCAGATACTGACCCGGCATATAAAGGCGCAGATAGCCGAGTATTACTCAGAGAAGCCTTTTGCCAAGTACGTAAAAAAGGTTATTTGATTGGCAATATCGACGTCACTATCATGGCACAAGCGCCCAAAATGTTGCCGCATATCCCACAAATGCGCGTGAATATTGCCGAAGATCTCGAATGCCACATGGACGACGTCAATGTGAAAGCAACCACCACAGAACAATTGGGTTTTGTGGGGCGAAAAGAAGGGATTGCTTGCGCCGCTGTGGTTTTACTTATCAAAGATAATAGTAATGAAAGTTATGAATGTTCAGTACCTGCATGGTAAACCCCTCTCTTCAGGGACACTAAAAAGTATTCCTGAAGATTTCGTGGTGAAAGAAGATTTAGGTTTTGAGCTTGATGGCGAAGGCGAGCACGTTATGGTTCGCGTCGAAAAAACAGGCTGCAATACATTATTTGTTGCGGAGCAACTGGCAAAATTTGCTAAAATCTCAGCCAGAGCAGTCAGTTACTCGGGATTAAAAGATAGACATGCGGTGACAGAGCAGTGGTTCTGTCTGCAAATGCCGGGTAAAGACACGCCCGATTTTTCTGCTTGGCAGCTTGAAGGGTGCCGTGTATTAGCGGTCACTCGTCAGAAACGCAAATTACGTATTGGTTCCCTAAAAGGGAATCAATTCGAAGTGACATTGCGGGATATTACGGACACCGATGATGTAGAACAACGCCTACAAAAAGTGGCTGATTTAGGTGTTCCGAACTATTTTGGCGAACAACGTTTTGGTCGGGATGGGCAAAACTTGGTTCAAGCTCGCCGCTGGGCAAATCAAGAAATTACAGTACGTGAACGAAATAAACGCAGTTTTTATCTCTCTGCCGCGCGAAGTGCTATGTTTAATGATATCGCCAGTGCGCGAATTGCAAATCAGACACAGCAACACGCAATGTTAGGGGATGCACTGCAATTAACCGGGCGTGGTAGCTGGTTTGTGGCGACAGCAGAAGAGTTAGACTCTCTGCAAGTTCGTTTACAATCTGCTGAGCTAAGTGTGACAGCGCCGCTTCCTGGGGATGGTGATTTAGGCACCCAAGATGATGCCCTTGCTTTCGAGACTCACTGTCTACAAGATTATCAGCCATTTATGGCACTAATGAAAAGTGAGCGAGTGTCTCCAGCGAGACGGGCTGTACTGGTTAAGCCGCAAAATCTGCAATGGCAGTGGCTAGACTCGTCAACCGTGAAGCTGTGTTTTTTCCTAAATTCAGGCAGTTTTGCCACGAGTGTAGTACGCGAAATTATTAATCAGGATTGTGTGGATGCTGAATATATTATTGAGTAACGATGATGGGGTGACTGCGCCGGGGATTCAAACTTTGGCGGCGGCATTACGCCAACATTATCATGTGCAGGTGATTGCACCCGATCGCAACCGTAGTGGTGCTTCAAACGCACTAACGTTGGATAGACCATTAAAAATCCAAACATTAAGTAATGGTGACCTTGCTGTTCAAGAAGGTACACCGACGGATTGCGTGTATATTGGGGTGAATAAAGTTGTGCGTCCTCGCCCTGATATTGTGGTCTCTGGAATTAACTGTGGTCCAAATCTTGGGGACGATGTGATTTATTCTGGTACCGTTGCAGCGGCGACAGAAGGGCGTCACTTAGGTTTGCCTTCTATTGCGGTTTCATTGGATGGCGATGTGCATTATGAAACGGCGGCCAAGGTAACGTGCGATATCCTCACTATGCTGCAAAAAAAATCCATTACGTGCGGGAAATATCTTGAATATCAATGTGCCAGATATTCCTTATGATGAGTTAAAAGGGATTAAAGTTACCCGCTGTGGCAGCCGTCATGCGGCATCTGAAGTTTATAATTTGGAAGATCCTCGCGGTAATATGCTTTATTGGTTAGGACCGGTTGGGGAAATTCGTGATGCAGGTCCGGGCACGGATTTTGAAGCCGTACAAAATGGCTATGTTTCAATAACGCCATTGCAAGTGGATTTAACGTCTTATAAAACTCAGTCAGTATTAGAAGAGTGGCTAGATAAGTCAGGAGTGAAGGCAAAATGAAAATCGGGCTCATGAAAGAACTGCTGGCACAGTTGCGCCAACAGGGAATTCACGATGAGCGCCTATTAGACGCGCTCGCGCTAGTTCCTCGCGAACGGTTTGTTGACGAAGCGCTCTCTCATCAAGCCTACGATAATATCCCATTACCAATTGGTCATGGGCAGACCATTTCACAGCCGTATATTGTGGCAAAAATGACCGCCTTATTGGCGGTTAAACCGACGGACCATGTGCTGGAAATTGGCACGGGATCTGGGTATCAGACGGCGGTTTTGGCTCATCTTTGTGAGCATGTGTATTCAGTCGAAAGAGTCAAAAGCTTGCAGTGGACGGCAAAACGTCGCTTCAAGTTGTTAGATTTACACAATATTTCTACTCGCCACGGTGATGGCTGGGAAGGCTGGCAATCAAAAGGTCCTTTTGATGGGATCATTGTCACTGCCGCACCTAGCGAAATTCCGTCATTGTTACTTAAGCAGTTAAAAGATGGAGGGCGCCTAGTGCTCCCTGTCGGTGACAAAGATCAGGCTCTGAAATTAATTACCCGTCGCGGTAATGACTATCACACCAATGTGATTGAAAAAGTACGTTTTGTCCCTCTTGTTGCCGGTGATTTGAGCTAATAGCCCTTTAAGTTATTTGGAATTAATGGGTTATTTCGCTCAAACTGTTAAGTGATAATCTCAATTTGTTATACTTTTGATACATTTAACTTGTCCATTATTTTATATTTCTGCTTTAATAAGCGAAATATTTTAAGATACTAATATTCAATAAGCATTAATTGCATTCTAACCCTTTAGTATCAGGTCAGATTTTTCTTCACGGGAGAAGAAATATGAAAATTGTTAGCCCAATAAACAGAATTCGATGGGCGGTTATCTTTTCATTTAGCGGTGCTTTATTAGCAGGATGCTCAACGCCTTATCATCCCGCAGCACCGATTTCGAGTGTGAATGATGGAGGTTCATCTAGCCAACAATCTGCACCAAGAACGGTGCCTAATCCTCCGTCCAATACTGGAATGAGTACGGCGATGCCTTCAGACAGACCTAATTTGTCGTCTAATAGTTCGATGGGAAATAATACCTCTAGACCTGTTTCAACCAGCAGCGATGGACGTATTGTTTATAATCGAGACTACGGCCGCATTTCTAAAGGCAGTTATAACGGCAACACCTACACCGTTCAGCGCGGCGATACTCTGTTTTATATCGCCTATATAACGGGTAATGATTTCCGTGAGTTAGCATCGAAAAACAATATTTCTGAACCATACAGCTTGGATGTAGGTCAGGTGATAAATATTGGTAATACAAATGTGAGCCCGATCACACAAACGGCGTCAAATAGTCAACAGCGCCCGGTTGATATTCAACCAACTAATGGGTATCCTGAAAATAGTAGCGGGCAGAATTCAGGTAAGATGTTGCCGAATAACAAGAAACCAGCCTCAACGGTTTCAACGACAACAGCGAGCCCAACCACTACGACTGCAACAGCAACAACAGGAAGTAGCACCAACAATTCGTCAATTAAATGGCGTTGGCCTGCTGATGGGAAGATGATTGAAGGCTTCTCTGATGCGCAAGGTGGAAACAAAGGTGTTGATATTGCTGGTTCTCGCGGTCAATCTGTTATTGCAGCTGCTCCTGGTAAAGTCGTCTATGCTGGCAATGCACTGCGCGGATATGGAAATCTCATAATAATAAAACATAACGATGACTACTTAAGTGCCTACGCACATAACGATACGTTACTTGTGCGTGACCAACAGGATGTTGCTGAAGGTCAGAAGATAGCCACTATGGGTAGCACCGGAACAAGTTCTGTTCGTTTGCATTTTGAAATTCGTTATAAGGGAAAATCAGTAAACCCGTTGCGTTATTTACCGCAGCGATAAACTGGGCGGAGTGACACATTCCGTCCTCATTATCTTGGGTCGGAGTCACTGATGAGCCAAAGTTCGCTGAAAGTTAACGAGTTGTATAATGACCTCGATGAAAATGCGATGGATGAAGCATTTGATGAGAGTCAATTCAAAGAAGAGGATCTAGTTTCAGAACTGGATGAAGACACGGAGTTACTCCAAAGCGCGAGTCAACGTGTTTTGGATGCAACCCAAATTTATCTCAGTGAAATTGGATTCTCTCCACTCCTCACCGCAGAGGAAGAAGTTTTCTATGCCCGCAGAGCCCTTCGGGGGGATGTGGCATCGCGTCAGCGCATGATAGAAAGCAACCTTCGCTTAGTGGTAAAAATATCTCGCCGTTATAACAACCGAGGTCTTGCCTTGCTCGATCTGATCGAAGAAGGAAATCTTGGGTTGATTCGTGCAGTTGAAAAGTTTGATCCTGAAAAAGGCTTCCGTTTTTCAACATATGCGACTTGGTGGATCCGTCAAACGATTGAACGTGCCATCATGAATCAAACCCGAACAATCCGTCTACCGATTCATATCGTCAAAGAACTCAATATTTACCTTCGTACAGCCCGTGAACTTGCTCAAAAGCTCGATCACGAGCCAAGTCCTGAAGAGATAGCTGAACAATTAGATAAACCTGTTGAAGATGTCAGCCGAATGCTACGTTTAAATGAGCGCATTACATCGGTTGATACGCCTATCGCAGGGGATTCTGAGAAGTCATTGCTGGAAGTATTATCGGATGATAATGATTCAGGGCCTGAAAACACTATCCAAGATAACAACTTAAAAGAGAATATCGTTAAGTGGTTATATGAACTCAATCCTAAGCAACGTGAAGTCTTAGCGCGTCGTTTTGGTTTGTTGGGATATGAAGCGGAAACTCTGGAAGAGGTTGGGCGCGAAATTGGGCTCACTCGTGAAAGAGTTCGTCAAATTCAGGTTGAAGGTTTAAGACGTCTAAAAGATATTTTACAAGGCGAAGATTTAACGCTGGAAGCGTTATTCAATATGTAATCTGCCGTGTTAAAACACATGAAGCCTCTGTTGTCATTGATAACAGAGGCTTTTCTTTTTAGTCGGTGGAGTTAATCAATCGGTACGCCGCTATGGAATTTAAAATCATCATCTGGCGTTGAAATCAACTGCGCTTCAACTTCTCCATAAAAACGTACACGCTCAGTAATATCTGTTTTACTAATCAACTGGGCAAGTTGTAGGTAATCCTGATAATGGCGCGCTTCTGAACGTAGTAATGAGGTATAAAAATTGGCAAGTTGCTCATCTAAGTGTGGCGCTAATTTGGCAAACCGCTCGCAAGAGCGTGCTTCAATGTAAGCTCCAATAATAAGCTTATCCACCAAGGTTTTCGGATCATGAGGATCTAAATGGTTGAATAACCCTTTTGCGTAACGCCCTGCGGTGATGCCATCATACGCAATGTCTCGCTGATGCATAATTTCTAGCACTTGGTAAAAATGGTGCAATTCCTCTTTGATTAACAACACCATTTTATTAATCAAATCTTGGCTATACGGAGACTGTTTTTTTGCTAGGATCTGTTTTGAAATTTGGTTCTTATTCTTCAATGTGTGAACATCACCAATGCGATCATATGCAAAGGCTTCATAGGGTTTGAACCACTCTAATAAAATCGCCGCACTTTCTTTATCCACTGCATATTTGCGAATTAAAAACATGGCACTTTGCGCCGCTTTTAATTCACACAGCAGATGATCCTTCAAAATCGTCGGTAAATTTTCAGGCTGACTGGCTTTGTGGATCCACGCATCGGGAGTTTCACACTGCAAAAATTGCTTAATTGGCGCTAATAATTCAGCGTACTCATCCATGCTACTTATCCATTTCCTTTAAACGATATAGCCAATCAAGGGCTTGGCGTGGCGTTAGCTTGTCAGGGTCGATTTCCTCTAAAGCGGCTAATACTGGAGATGGTTCCTCTTCCACACTCCCTAAGAAGCTCAGCTGAGCGCTATCTACATGACTCGCATTGGCATTATTGGAGATAACTTCCAGTTCTTTGAGTTTTTGCTTCGCGCGTTTGATCACCTCTTTTGGGACGCCAGCCAGTGAAGCCACGGCTAAACCGTAACTCTTGCTTGCCGCGCCGTCTTGCACATTATGCATAAAGGCGATGGTATCACCGTGTTCAATCGCATCGAGGTGAATATTGACCGCACCTTCCAGCTTTTCCGGTAAGGTGGTTAATTCAAAATAGTGAGTTGCAAATAAGGTCATTGCTTTGATGCGATTAACTAAGTTTTCAGCACATGCCCACGCTAAAGAAAGCCCATCATAGGTAGATGTACCGCGACCAATCTCATCCATCAATACTAAGCTGTGTTCAGTGGCATTGTGCAGAATATTCGCCGTTTCGGTCATCTCTACCATAAAGGTTGAACGCCCAGATGCGAGGTCATCAGAGGCTCCGACGCGTGTGAAAATACGGTCAATTGGCCCAATGACGGCTTTACTGGCTGGCACAAAACTACCGATATAGGCCAGTAAGGTGATCAGTGCAGTCTGGCGCATATAGGTACTTTTACCGCCCATATTGGGACCAGTAATGATCAGCAAGCGGCGTTGGGGAGAAAGGGATAGCGGGTTAGAAATAAAAGGCTCACTAAGCACTTGCTCGACAACCGGATGACGACCTTCAGTAATTTGAATTCCAGGTTTATCTGTTAATTGAGGACAGGCGTAACCAAGGGTGTCTGCACGCTCTGCGAGGGTGGAAAGGACATCCAACTCAGCCAGCGCTTCGGCACTGGTTTGTAACGCGGCTAAATGTGGCAGCAGTATATCAAACAGTTCATCATACAAGGCTTTTTCGATAGCTAGCGCTTTGCCTTTTGATGTCAGGACTTTATCTTCATACTCTTTCAATTCAGGGATAATGTAGCGCTCCGCGTTTTTCAGCGTTTGGGCGACGAACATAATGAATTGGCGTGAGGTGGCTTTGTCCACGACTTACTTGAATGTAGTAACCGTGTACCGCGTTATAGCCCACTTTTAGGGTATCGATACCCAGTTTTTCACGCTCACGAATTTCTAAACGGTCGAGGTAATCTGTTGCACCGTCTGCCAGCGCTCGCCATTCATCGAGTTCGCCGTTGTAACCTGGGGCAATGACACCGCCATCACGAACTAAAACCGGAGGGGCATCAACAATTGCTTTTTCGAGCAAGCTTTGAAGCTCATCGAATTGACCAATACGTTGCGTTAACGCACCGAGGTAGCCGCAATCGGATTTCGCCAGAATTTGGTGAATATCATGATATTGCTGGAATGCATGGCGCATACGCGTTAAGTCACGAGGACGCGCTGAGCGTAATGCGAGGCGAGCGAGCACGCGTTCTAAATCACCAATTTGGCGAAGGAACGGCTGTAACTCAAAGTCGTATTGTTGCAGTGCGCCAATGGCTTGCTGGCGGTTATTCAACACAGTGAGGTTACGCAATGGGGTATGAAGCCAGCGTTTTAGCATACGGCTCCCCATTGGGGTGACACACTTGTCCAAAATCGCGGCAAGGGTATTTTCGGTTCCCCCCGCAAGGTTTTGGGTTAGCTCTAAATTTCGGCGAGTTGCGGCATCTAAAATCACATTATCTTGTTGTTTTTCCATGATAATGCTACGAATGTGCGGCAGTGCAGTTCGCTGAGTATCTTTCACATATTGCAGCAAACAACCCGCAGCCCGTAAGGCTTTATGCGCATTTTCGACGCCAAATCCGATTAAGTCTTTGGTACCAAATTGCAGGTTTAATTGCTGTTTTGCAGTGTCTAATTCATATTCCCATAATGGGCGACGGCGTAAGCCTTTATTAAGTTCAATCAATGACATGCTAGCGAAATCTTCAGGATAAAGTAATTCCGCTGGACGGGTACGTTGAAGCTCGGCTTTTAATGACTCTTCATCATCAATTTCACTGATGATAAAACGACCCGATGCGATATCTAAGGTCGCAAAGCCATACCCTTGGGACTCTTGCCATACCGCTGCCAGTAAGTTGTCTTGGCGTTCATTAAGTAAGGCTTCATCGGTGATGGTACCCGGTGTCACAATGCGCACCACTTGACGCTCAACAGGACCTTTGCTGGTGGCAGGATCACCAATTTGCTCACAAATGGCGACAGATTCTCCCATCTGTACCAATCGCGCTAAATAGTTTTCGGCTGCATGGTGAGGAACGCCCGCCATCGGGATAGGTTGACCTGCAGATTGACCACGCTTGGTGAGAGAGATATCCAGTAACTGAGAGGCTTTTTTAGCATCATCAAAGAACAGTTCGTAAAAATCCCCCATACGATAAAACAGCAAAATATCGGGATGTTGTGCTTTGAGTTTTAAGTACTGCTGCATCATCGGCGTATGGGATTCGAAACTTTGGTTTTCTGTCATGTTTTTAACTTGTTGAATATTTGATGTATTTATGGGCTTTTGACTTTCGGCGTAAACGCTATTTTATCTTGTTGTTAGGGGGAATTCGCGGAAAGTTGAAAGGGCGTTTGCGACCCTCATAGTAGCCCAGTTAAGGGAAAACTTGTACTGCTAATAACGGGGAATTTACCTCAAAATGTTATTGAGTGGTGGGGGAGGACAACAAAATATGCAGCTTACATAGACTTTGGCTATGAATATTCCATGATAAATTCCTCTCTATTACAGGTTACACAGTACTAAAGAAGTCACTTTTCTATTTTAGTGGTATGGCCCTGGCCCCTTATAAAGGGCTAGGACCATGAAGATTAAAAACTCATTTCATAATGCTAATGCAAAAATCTAGTTCACAGATTAACGACTGAATATATAAAATCAATGGAGACAAAGAGTGTTATTAAAATAGTAAAAATATTTAAATATTTTTTATAAACCTCTTTGCTAATACGATCCTGTAATTTTAGTCCTGGTTTTTGTGATTTTATTGCTACCAAGCTTAAGAATATACCAATCAGTATCTCTAACAACCCAAAATTTCCATCGATTCCAAGGATAAATGCTTGGCTGATCTTACTAAATATAAAGCACACATTAAATGCTTGAGACATTACAGCTGGAGAGTACTCGGTATTAGTAAAGTATATTGTTAAAAAAGGAACGGATATATTTACTGCCCCACCCATTATTCCAGCGGTAAATCCAAATAGAAACTGTGAAAGTTTACCTGATAAGTTATATTGCTTTAATTGAAAAAATTTTTTATTGGTTGTCAACACTGCCATTATCAACATGAAAACAAGTATCCCTTTTAAAAATATTTCACTTGAATGAATCAAAATTTTACTGCCCAACATAGTGCCAGCGGTAACACAAGTCGCAATGAAGATGAATTTATTTATTGTTTTCCTCCAATCACTCTTTCGGAAAATAATTATCAAATTCAAAATTATATTTGGCACTATAGTTATAATTACAGCAGTTTTTATATCAGTAAAAGCAGCGATTAAAGGGGTGGATATTAAAGGGAACCCAACACCTATTAATCCATGAATGAATGAAGATAACGCAATAACTAAAATGATAGAGAATATAATCCAAATGCTAAGTTCTGGTGGTAATACTGATGAAATACTATTCAGCATATAAAATACCATTAAATATCTTCTTTGCTGTTGTGATGTTTGCTGCTTTATTTAGAAATATAGCATCATTATCAATTTTTATATTTAGTGTTAATGGCAGGGTACCACTTGGGTGTTCTATTATAAATTTCTCAATATTATTATCTGGTTTAAGATATTCATTTATATTAGTTCCTGGTATTTTAGCAGCAGTAGCCAAAGCTAGTCCTGCTGTGATTCCAAACTGTGGATGACAGAATATAGGATCAATATATCTGGCAGCAACGGTACCACCATCGCTTGGATGTGTAAAAATACAAATTTTTGGTATAGCCATATCTTTGACGTTATCAAATCCCATTAATATCCCTGCTTGAAGGCGTATTTTCAAAAGTTTGCTTTTTAAATCTATGTTATCATCTATTTCTTGCTTTGATTCTAGGCCAGTAAGGCCTAAATCTATTGAGCGTATTATAATAATCGGCATTGCGGCATCAATGCATGTAGTATCTATCCCGCAGATTGTGTCTATTTTTGAACCTGTTGGGAATACCTTTCCGGTAGCTAATCCAATAGCATTTCCAAAGTCTAATTCTATAGGTGAATATTTACGTTGAATACCATCTAATAAAGTATCGCCGGCATATTTAACTGTTCCATTCTCAATGCAGAATGTTGAATTAACAGATGAACCTGTATTTTTATTGTAAATCTTTAATTTAATTTTATCATTATTTATTTTTGGAACTATGATTTTAGCCTCTATTGCATATGGCCCTGCAGCAGCTAACATATTTCCACAATTTGATGAGTAATCAACTTTATTTTCATTGGGTAGCACTTGTGCAAAAGTAAAATCAATATCTGCATTATTATTTGATTTTTTTATAATGGCAATCCTATTCGATGTAAGGCTACCTCCTCCTATTCCATCATTTTGGCAGTCTAATGGAGAGGAAAAAGCTGATAGAAAAAATGAATTTCTTTCTTCAGTGTCTTGAGGTAAATCGCTTTCATTAAAAAAAGCACCTCTAGCAACACCTCCTCTCATTAATATGGTTTTTACTGAATATTTCATTTGATTTTACCTTATCTTTATAAATAATTTGATACTCGAAAACTTTCTGATTGCAGCTCTTGAATTGACTCTTCAATTTTATTCTTGCTAAACGAGTACTTATTTATAGATTTTCCTTGCTCCCTAAAGATGGCTGCATTTTCTTCAAGTAAGTCTCCTCTTTCCATTCCTTTTGTTCTAGGGGTCGAGCCTATTAAGAGTGCTATATCTGCATCAGCAAATGCAATATCATTTACATCCGTCGCCACGATTTTATTTAGTAATGGAAAGGCTGAATCTTCTAATTCAATTACAATGCCCTTTAAGGCTTCCATTCCTTTTGATGTTTCTAAAAGATGCAAATCTATTTTTTGTTCCGAGCCATATAATTCCCCAGCAGCTATTCTAAATGCAATACTTGACCCGATTTTACCAGCTGATCCGGTAATAACTATTTTTATAATATTTTCCATAATTCATCTCTTATTATTTAATCTAATTTTATTCCGTATTGAACTTTTCCATTCAATATTCCATTACCATCCAAATTAAGCCTTCTTAGGTCCCTTAATTCAGATTCTGGATATTTAGTTCTTCCGTGGACAATAGAACCATTGTCAGCAATTAACATTTGATTGTTATGAAGCTGGAATGTCACTACATTATTATTATTTTTAAAAAATTCACATAACTCTTTATATATAGGAGCCACTTCCTCGCTTGGTGTTATCTCTGCTGCACCATCTGGAAATCGGAATCTAATTTTAGATCTACCGTTATGTAGATCATAAATCGGTGCTAATGTTTTTTGTGAATTTCTTTTAATTTCAATCGCATCTTTAGAATGAACCAAATGATATGTATCTGGAAATTTTTCTTTTATATGTATGTAAGCAGCCTGCGCACTAGCAATAATCGATAAGCCGCCAACTTTAGATGCGATATTACATTGAAGAGCTAGAATATTCCCAGGAGATGATGAAAAAGAACCATCTGTGTGTAGCAGATGTTCTGAATTTGTAGAATCAAGATGCCCTTTTAACGGATTAAATGAATTTATAGGAACAACGCCATTAGAATCTGCTCTAGGGTGTGATTTTGGATTACCAAATAAAAATTTAAGATGTAGGAATTCGTCTAGTTGAATTTTATTTTCACCAAAGTCAACAATGGTAAATCCATATTGGTTCAAACAATCAACCAAAGCATTTAGTTTATCAAAGGAAATATTTATTAAAGAATCAATGTTAATCTGTACTTTTGATACATCAAAACTAAAGTCAAAAGGGAATTTATTATTTCTATTAATGAAGATCATATATATATCAGTATGTTGATTGAAATGGGGGTTTGTGTTAATTGAATATTAGTTATATGTGACTTTCACATTGAATGTCAACTCTGAAGTTAATAAATATTTAATTGAATTGACATGAGGTGTTTATTGCTGCGATTAATTAAACTAGATTGTATTTAAATTTTTTCATGAGGAATAAATTAAATTAATTTAATTTCAAATAAGTGTTTTTTTTGAGACTTCGAAGGTTTCTTCTCATACGTTGATGAATTAATTAATCGATTGAATTAATTTTAACTAAATGTATAAAACGGGATGTTGAATTAAATTCTAATAAAATGAGAACTTCATGGCACTCACTTTCCTTTAAATTTGAGAGGCTATTATGAAAAGCCTCCTCTTTAAAAAAGATTCTTCTGTGGGCTTGTCATCCCTAGAAATGTTAATCGCATTACAGGTGGGCGAAACTTAATTGAACTCATGATGAATGTTATAACCCATTATTATGGTTCATAATGATGAGTGTGTATTCAACATTTCCAACGCTAACTCGATCCATGTCGTAGCCCGACGACTTGGATGGGATTCTTTTAATGCAGGCTTAATATGGTTTCATCCAAGCTGTTAGCTGCAACTTGAAAGCTCTAGGGTATATGGTATCGTACGCGTCAGAAATACCTTTAAGAGAGCCCGTCACGGTGGAAAAAAAGAAAACCTTCCCGCAGCAGAAAAGCGGCTTACACCCGCGTAACCGTCATCGCTCGCGCTATGATTTCCCAGCACTGATCGCCAGTTGCCCGGCACTGGAGCCGTTCGTCAAACCGAACGCTTGGGGTGACATCTCGGTAGATTTTGCCGATCCTACGGCGGTTAAAATGCTTAACCGTGCGTTGCTGCAACATTTTTATGGCATCGAACATTGGGACATTCCTGCCGGTTATTTGTGCCCGCCGATCCCTGGGCGTGCCGACTATTTACACCATCTGGCTGACCTGCTGGCGACCAGTAACGGCGGCGAGATCCCTCGTGGTAAAGGCGTGGCTATCCTTGATGTGGGCGTTGGCGCCAATTGTATTTATCCTATCATTGGCCTGCGTGAGTACGGCTGGCGTTTTACCGGTTCGGAGGTTGAACCAGTATCACTCAATGCGGCCAAAATGATCGTGGAGATGAATCCGACGCTGAGAAACAGCGTGCGTCTGCGTTTGCAAAAACAACCCGAATTTATTTTGAACGGTATCATCGGCGTGGCGGAGAAATTTGATGCCACAATGTGTAATCCTCCGTTCCATAGCTCTGAACAGGAAGCGCAAGCCAGCACCCGCCGCAAACTGCAAAAGCTGGGTAAAGGCGAGGTGGCCGACACGCCAGTACAGAACTTTGGTGGAAAAAATAAAGAGCTATGGTGTGAAGGCGGTGAAGAAGCCTTTGTACGTAAAATGGTAGAGGAGAGCGTGAGCCTGGCGAAAAACTGCCTGTGGTTCACCTCGTTGATTTCTAAAAGCGCGACCTTGCCTTCGATTTATCACGCGTTGAAGCAAGTGGGTGCGGCCGAAGTTCGCACCATTGAAATGGCGCAAGGGCAAAAAATCAGTCGCTTCGTGGCCTGGACATTCCACGATGCGCAACAGCAGGCCGAATGGGCGGCAGAACGCTGGTGTTAATTTCTCTGGTGTCGGTTATTTAACCGGCACCGATAAAATCTCGCATTTTTCTTTCAATTTCTACATGTCGCGTTATTCTCAATATGTCTTCCTAAAACAAGCTTGTCTAACTTAAAGGTATCTATCAAGTCGGTGTCTGTCAGTTATAATCCATTGTAATAGTTCATAATTATGGGCGTGTATTCAGCATTTTTAACGCTAACTCATTCCATGCTATTGCTCGGCGGCTTTGATGGGACTCTTTTAATGTTGCCAGTGCTAGCTCATAGGCAAGAATAGGCTCTGTGATTGGAATAATGGAAAGCCCCTCAATATGGTTCTTTTTCCACATACTTTCAGGGAGTAAGGTAATACCGACACCTGCGCGCACCATCGCCATCACGAGATCTAAATGCCCACTACGTCCTGCAATAATCGGTTTTTTGCCATAGATCCCGCAAGCACTCACAACTAATTCATTAATTCGGAAGCTATCTTGAAAAAAGATAAAAGGCTCATTCAGAAGTTCTGCAAATTTAACACTATTTTGGGTGGCTAATGGATGTTTATCGCTCGCTAATAGCATCAATCGGTCGGTAGCAAAGCGGTATAAATTAAATCGTTGCCCATCAAATGGTGACATTACCGCTGCCGTTTCTACATCTCCTTTGAGCATGGAATTCATCATATGGTTTGAACTTAATTCGATGATCTGCAACTCAACCTGAGGATATTTCTGACTAAATGCCATGATGATATCGGCAAAATAGGTTGAGGCGATTACAGGTGGTAAACCAACTTTCAAAACTCCAGTGAGTGGACCCGATTTGTCTTTTAGTGCGTTATTAAGAGTGTCGAACTGCGCCAAAATTTGCTGCGCATGACGGAATAAAATCTCACCATCATCGGTTAGTTTGACGCCATCGGTTTCTCGGATCAGTAAGGTCACTTCAAGTTCTTGCTCTAACTTTTGAATGCTGCGGCTGATTGCAGGCTGGGTGACGCATAATTTATCCGCCGCTCGGCTAAAGTTATTTTCTTGTACCACTTCGACAAAATAGCGTAACCCTCGAATATCCATCGTGACCTCTATTACATTTTGTTATAGCAATAATGATTATAAATAATTTCCGCTAATGCAATATTAGGACTAGTAATAATACAAGGCTGAACAATCAGCATAAATTATTATTGGGAATGATATTATGAAAACTGTTATCGAATATGTTCTTGAACGCTTGCAAGCGCTGGGTATCAACGAAATTTTTGGGGTTGCGGGGGACTACGCTTTTCCTATTGAAGATGCGGTTTGTGAAAGTGACTCATTGCGTTGGATTGGTAATTGTAATGAGTTAAATGCCGCTTATGCCGCAGATGGTTATGCAAGAATCAAAGGTGTTGCCGCACTTTCGACAACCTTTGGTGTGGGTGAACTCAGCGCATTGAATGGTCTTGCGGGGTCTTATGCTGAGCATTTGCCCGTCTTTCATCTAGTGGGCATGCCTGCGAGTGGCGTCCAGAAAAATCATCGTCTTGTTCACCACACTTTAGGCAACGGTGATTTTGATGTGTTTTATCAAATGAGCCAACATTTGAGCTGCGCCCATGCGATATTGACGCCAGAAAATTGCATTGATGAAACCGAGCGATTAATTGCAACAGCCCTAAAAGAGCGTCGTCCTGTCTATATGGGATTCCCATCTGATTACGCAGTGATGCCTGTCATTGACAATGGAAAACATAAAAAAATTGAGCCACAGAAAAGTGATACGCAGTCACTCAATGCAGCAGTAAATGCCATTTTAGATAAACTTAATGCCAGCCAAAAAGCCTGTATTATTCCGGGGATTCTGACGGCGCGCTTAGGGTATTCGGATGATGTGCAGGCAATTATTGATAAGACAGGCCTGCCGTATGCCACGATGTTTATGGATAAAAGTATTGTGAGTGAATCTAACCCGACGTATATGGGAATCTATAATGGCAAATTAATGAATGCTCAAGTTGGGGAGTTTGTTGAAAGTTGCGACTGTATTTTAGGCATTGGCGCGGTATTAACTGACTTTAACTCCGGCAGTTTTACGGCATCTATCTCTACTGAGCAACGTATTAATATTTTAGCGGATCAGGTGAAAGTAGGTTCTGCGGTTTACCCAAATGTGATGATGAAAGAGGTATTGGATAAATTGCAAACATTAGCACCTTCGTTAAAACATCAAGGTATTGCAGCTCAAGGATTGGGTGAGCCTCGACAAGGCGATAATGGTCAAATTACCGCACAATATCTGTATCCGCGTTTAGAGAAAATGTTCAAGGAACAGGATATTGTGATGGCCGAAACAGGAACTGCATCAATGGGTTTAGGTTTTGCTTTACTGCCTAAAGATGCTCAGTTTCATAACCAAACATTATGGGGTTCAATTGGTTGGGCAACGCCAGCGGCATTTGGTGCAGCAATAGCAGCACCCCATAAGCGCGTGATCTTAGTGACGGGGGAAGGTTCACACCAATTAACAGCGCAAGAAATTAGTCAGTTTGCACGTTTTGGATTAAAGCCGATTGTTTTTGTACTCAATAATGATGGTTATTTAATTGAGCGATTATTATGTAAAGAGCCTGAAGCATACTATAACGACTTACCGCAGTGGAATTATGCACAATTGCCAGCTGCATTAGGTTGCACTGATTGGTATTGTCAAAAAGTCACCACTTGCGATGAGTTAGATGCTGTCATTAAACAAGCGGAAGTCGCGGATTCAGCAGCCTATATTGAGATAGTCATGGATAGGTATGCCTCTTCTGATCTGGCCAAAAAATTAGGTAAGTCAGTGGCATCGTTATATTCGTTTTAGCATCAGACTGGGACATATTTTTAGTACTGATTTAAAACGTCAGAAATCGCATAAATAAAAGCAATTTATGCTAAGTTTCACACGATATTAAATTTGATATTCATCGCTACATTCTTTATTTTAATAGGTAAATATAGTCTTATATTATCAGGAAATTAATATTCTTTTAACGATGCTCATAATTTCATTCTCTAAAAAAGAATGTAATTAAATGAAGGCGTTATTTTAATAAAAGGTGATGTTGATGAATAAATTAAAAATTGCATTGGTTTCTTTGATGTTTTTAAGTCCATTTGCGATGAGTGCAACTGAGATTAATTATGTTCAGTCCATGGAAATGAAATTAGTTGGCAATATTAATATCGTAATGAATGCAGCGACCACAACGGATTATGTTAATGCGGTTTCACAAAAAGCGGATGAAGCGGGCGCAAAATACTTTATTATTACCTCAGTGAACTCTGAAGGTGAAGGTAACGATATTTCAATCAATGCTAGCTTATACAATAAATAGTCTATATTTATATTTTATGCGTCGTGATCCCCTGCACTTAAGTTGTCGTTAAGTGCAGTTTTTTTATGTGCCATTCGTTTTAGCCGTAAGGCTCCCACCTTATTGAATGACCAAGAATACAAGCAAAAATTTAATTTTATCTGTGTTAAGATTTTAGCTAAAGATATCCATTATCAGTTGTTCAGGAAGGGATCTCGGTCTTATGTCTGAAGTATTAACTCAGTGGTTAATGGAATATGGCTATTGGGCCGTATTTCTTGGCGCGATGCTCGAAGGGGAAACGGCTGCTTTTCTATCGGGAGTGGCCGCACATAATCAATTACTCTCTTATCCTTTGACGATGTTATTTGCCGCGCTTGGTGGTGTCGTCAGTGACAATGTGCTTTTTTTTGTCGGGCGTTATGCTGGTGCTCGGGTATTACCTAAATTTCAAAAACATCAGAGTAAGATTGTACGGGTTCAGCAGTTAATACAACGCCATGAAAATTGGATTATTATTGGGATCCGCTTTGCGTATGGAATGAGAACTGTTGGACCGATTATTATTGGTGCCAGCAAGGTAAATCCACTCAGATTTTTTGCATTAAATATCCTTGGCGGCGCCATTTGGGGATGCTTGATTGTTTCTATCGGTTACTTTGTTAGCTCTCTTATCTTTGCGCTCCCATTTCACCCGCATTTCTCTTGGCTAGCTATTATTGTATTGGTGATTGTTGGAGTTTGGTGGATCCGCAGGAGGCGACGCTGAGGATCTCTCCGTTTATGATTGTGAGCCTCCGTAGCCTAGGGGGCTAAGTGTCATTATTTTAGATGTTTTGGTATCTCAGCCTTGATCATTTTTCCCATTGCTCGCAGTAAATCTGAGGCTTCATATCTATCCGTGATGATTTCAATATAAGCCGCAGTATCTATTCTTTCGAGTGTATTGAGAACTCGGTTGAGTTCATCGCAAGTGGTAACTTTCTGACAATACCAATTTTTGCATCCAAGAGCAGCGGGAAGCTGGGCATAGTTCCAGGGGTGGACATCGTTGTAATAGGTCTCGGGTTCATGGCAGAAAAGGCGCTCAATTAAATAACCATCATTATTGAGAACAAAAATCAGTGGTTTCAGCCCCCAGCGGGCAAATAAACTAATTTCTTGCGCTGTCAATTGATGGGAGCCTTCGCCGGTAGCCAAGATCACTCGCCGGTGAGGTGCGGCAAGTGCTGCTCCTAGTGCCGCAGGGGTTGCCCAACCAATCGACGCCCATAGGGATTGAGTTTGAAAAGAAACTTCTTTAGGAAGAAGTGCAAAGCCTAGCCCCATGGAAAATGTCCCAGTATCCGCTATCACGATGTCATTTTGCTTAATGAATTTTTCAAATCGCGGGTATAAGTAATGACTAGTTATTTTTCCGTTATCATTGCTGGTTGGTTCGCCTAAGCCGTGAACTTTTATTGAGTTACTCGGAATAAATGTCAGGATATCTTTTAGCTCAGAAAGTAGCTCATAGATATAGACATCAGAATAGACCGTTGAATCTATAACCACATAATTATCCATTATATGGATCATATTATTGGCGTGAAGATCTGCGGTGAAAAACCCTGTATTCACATCACTCATTACTGCGCCAATATTTATAATACAATCGCAGCTATCAATAAACTCAGCAATGGTAGGATTCATTAAATGCCCACTGTACATGCCTATATATTGTGAGTAGGTTTCATTTAAAACGCCTTTATCCATAAACATGGTGGCATAAGGTAATTGAGTGACTTTAATAAATGCTTCTGCTTCTTTGACTAAATCAAACCGTGATATGAGTGAACCCAGTAAGGCGCATGGAGATTCGCTGTGGCTGAGTTTATTGACTATCAAACTGATGACTTTTTTTAAGTTATCAGGACGACTACTGGGTAATGTGAGCGGTCTGATGTTCTGTACAACGATGCGTTTTATTGCTTGATCAGCCGGAATGCCAATATAAACTGGGCGTCTTTGCGCAAAAGCTTGAGTTATTAAACGGGTCATTTCACTGACACAGTTTTCTGGTGTCAAAATCGCGTGAGCACACGAAAAGGATTGAGCGACTTTGTAAAATACCTCGAAATCACCATCGCCTAAAGTGTGGTGCATAATAGCCTGATTTTCTTGGATATGGCTGGCAGGCATACCGACTAAATGAAAAATAGGTAATCTTTCTGCATAAGCCCCTGCAATGCCATTTAATGCACTGAGCTCTCCAACTGCGAAAGTAGTGGCAAGCGCTGCGGCGCCTTTTAAACGGGCATAGCCATCTGCAGCATAGGCGGCATTTAATTCATTACAGTTTCCTATCCAACGTAAATTTGGGGAGGCGCAGACGGCATCATTAATAGGAAAGGCATAATCACCTGCAACACCAAAAATATCATTAATGCCGAGAGACTGTAATCTGGATAAAACATGCTCAATGACGGTTTGGATCATGTAATTTCTCCACGTTGGTATAAAACTAACCGATAATCATTGGTTTTATTTTTATTTTTCAAACAATTATTTCAATATATATATATATAGATAATAGTAGATGGAATAACCAAGAGGAGAGCATTTTTTTTATTAGAAGTGATAATAAAAAGAGTTATTAAGAGGGAAATTGGATAAAAAAGATGATAAAAGGCATAAAAAAGGCATTCAAGAGAATAAATTTAGTCTTTTGAATGCCATAGAGTAAATTAAAATTAGCGTTGTGCTGCGGTTACCATGATTTCAACGAGTACTTGATCTCGAGCCATATTCGCTTCAACAGCGGCACGAGCAGGGCTAAATTCAGCTGGCATCCAATTTTCCCAAACGGTATTAAAGTCAGCAAAATCACGCTTCATGTCTTTTACCCACACTTGAGCTGATAAAATACGGGTTTTATCGCTATTGCTAGCAGCTAATAATGTGTCAATTTTGTTTAATACATCTTGGGTTTGAGCGGTAATATCTCCGGTTAAATCTGTAGGCACTTGTCCAGATAAGTAAACTAATCCAGCATATTCAACGCTGTCTGCTAAGCGTGGTTTTGGGTTATTACGTTTAATGGACATTAATTACCTCGTTAATCCTTCTAATGAAATAGGGGAGCGTTGCTGGGTAATGAGCTGAGTTAATATCTCTGCGCTACCCGCTGCTAATGTAAAACCTAAACTGCCGTGACCCACATTGAGCCATAAGTTGCTGTGTGTAGTTTTGCCTAACATTGGTGGTCCCTTTGGTGTTGACGGACGTAAACCGCACCATGTTTCAGCTTTATCAATTTTAGGTAAATCCGGGAATGTTTTTTTAATAATATTTTTTAATGCAGAAATTCTGTTTTCTCGTAATCCAAATTTGTCATAACCAATATCGACCATAGCAGCGATGCGTAATTGATCATTTAGTTTGGCGTAGACAATTTTATTGCCGTAGTCGGTCACGCTAAGTTTAGGAACGATATGTGCCATTTGTGGATATTCCACACTGAGGCTATAGCCTTTTAAACCGAGAATTGGCACATCAATGCCAAGGGGTTTTAATAACTCACGGCTACCATTACCTGCGCAAATTACCACATCGTCTGCTTGAATTGAGCCTTGATTTGTTTCTACACCCGTAATGGTATTGCCAAGTTTAATAAAGGATTTGACCGAGTGCTCAAGGCATAATGTAAATTGCGGCTGTGTTGATAAATAAGCCAGAATATTTTTGCAGAATAAATAACAATCAGCGGTTTCATCATCGGGGGCGTAAATCGCACCCACTAACTCTGATTGAATATTTTTTAATGCAGGCTCTAACTCAACGATTTCATTGGCATTCAAAACTTTTTGAAATTCCTTATCTACGGTTTCACTGGCTTTTTTAAAGCTAGATTGTTCGCGATGGATAATTAATTTTCCTGATTTTTCCCAAGCGAAATCGGCAATATCACCATTCATACGCCACGTATTCATGACATTTTGACTGAGTAGTGATAATCGTAATAAATGAGCGCCATTAATTTTATTGGAGGTGCGGTTACAGGCTAAGGTGAATTGGGTCATCCAAGAAAGCTGCTGTAATGTAAAATCGATTCTTAAATTTAATGGGGAATCATTTTTACCCATCCAGCGTAAGCCTTGTAATGGAACGCCTGCATCTGCAAGCGGCGAAACATAGCGATAACTTAATTGTCCGCCATTGGCAAAGCTGGTTTCCATGCCAACGCCAGAATCAGATTCAATTAATGTGACTGTTTGACCCGCTTTAATTAAAGCATATGCGGTACTTAATCCAATCACTCCAGCACCAATCACTACCACATGTTTAGTCATAATATTCCGCAACCAATAATAACTTAGGAGTTATCATTTAACGGCGAATAGTCAGACTAAACAATTGAGTTTTCATCACCGGAGTATAACTTTTGGTTAACTACTGCGTTGCGTTTTTTTAGTATTAGCGACAAGGTGTTTACATAATTTTGTGCGGCTTTCGTGAGCGGTCTATCTGCTCGATGGAAAACGGATACGGCTAAATGCAAATTTTCTTTAAGCGGATAGATCATTGATTCTGGCAGCGTATGTTCCGCAGAAAAAATGTCAGTAATACTGCAACCTAGGCCTGCACGAACAAACTCCGCAGCCATGTGGTAAGTGTGCACGCTAATATTGGATTCTTGGAACTCATGCCTCTGCTGTAGCAGTTGAGAGAGGGAGTCGGAGCCTGGGTGGATCCAGCGGTCTTGGTCGATATCCACCAGTGAGACGGGAGATTTCGCGGGAGCCTGACTATCCACATAGACGAGAGGTATATCAGCAACAGGCAATACGGTGATCCCACCTTCAATGGCCAAATTAAATGCGATACCAATATCGAGATCTTGTTGAGTTAATAATTGCAAAATATCTGTGGTGTGATGGGTACCAATAGTGAGTTTGATATTTGGATGCTTTTTAATAAACAGTGCGGTGACTTCAGGCACTAAGTTAAGCCCTAGGCTAGGTAAACACCCAATAGCCAACTTACCTTGTGGGTTTCTAGATAAATTCTGTGCCAAAATTCTGAGTCTATCTAAATTCTGATAAACCTCTTTTGCCTCTTCAAATAATAAATTGGCTTCATCTGTTGGCAGTAATTTCCCTCGGATCCGTTGGAATAAAACGAGTCCCAATTGCTGTTCAGCATGCTTGAGTGCTTTACTCGCCGCTGGCTGGGAAATATGCAGAACTTCTGCTGCTCGAGTGAGTGAACCGCAGGTCATCACAGCATAAAAGATATCAAGGTGCCTTAACTTCATTATTGGTCGTCCATGGTTAGAACTAGGTAATACTTTGCATTTTTTCTTATTCTACAGAAAAAGGTGTCATGGATCCGATATCGGGGTCACTTACCAGAAATGAAAAATGCCGGCTCATATACTTTTGGTTATGAGCCGGCATATGCTATTGAGGATTATGCGATGGCTGCGCCTAATTCAATATATAGCTTGATGATGATACTGTTGGTGATATCCACCAGGAAAGCACCGACCATTGGTACTACTAAGAAGGCTTTGTGTGATGGGCTGAATGCACGAGTAATGGTTTGCATGTTGGCGATTGCCGTTGGCGTTGCCCCCATTCCGAATCCACAATGACCCGCACTGATAACGACAGCATCATAGTCACTGCCCATCATTTTGAATGTGACAAAGCAGGCGAATAACACCATCACAACGGTTTGTACTGCGATAATGATTAATACTGGACCCGCCATGCTAGCTAATTGACCAAACTTCAATGACATTAGCGCAATAGCAAGGAATAACGAGAGTGCCACGCTACCTAAAACGTCAACGGTTGGTTCGAAAACTTCATGTTTAAACACGTGGGTTAAGACGTTACGAATGATGATACCGACAAACAGACACCAAACGAAAGTTGGTAAGTGCATTGGCGTATCTTTTACTAACTCACTGATATAGCTACCCGCAACGATACAGATAATCAGCATTGAAATGGTTTCAATGATGTTATTGGCGTTGATTTTTCTTTTTACCGTTGGTTGCTCAAATGCTTCAAGGATAGTCTCTTTTTCTTGCTCAGTTGCTTTTGGGATGGTCACTTTTTTTAGTAAGTGGCGTGCTACTGGCCCACCGACAAGCCCACCAAGAACCAGGCCCATAGTCGCACACGCCATCGCCAGCTCAACAGCCCCTGTTACACCATATTTATCGGCAAGGATAGGACCCCAAGCACCAGCGTTACCGTGACCGCCTGTTAATGTGATTGAACCTGCAATCAGACCGATAAATGGACTTTCATTTAGCATGACAGCCATACCCATGCCCACAGCATTTTGGATCACAATTAAAATGGTAACTGCGAGTGTTAAAATAACGAGAGGCTTCCCGCCTTTTATTAATCGCGAAAAATCTGAACTTAAACCAATTGATGAGAAGAAAGCGATCATCAATGTGCTTTGTAATGAGGTATCAAACGAGAAAGTATAGCCTGCTGCTTTATCAACAATTAATAAAACGATAGCAACAATAAATCCACCGACAACAGCATCAGGAATATGGTTTTTCTGTAGAAAAGGGCTGATTTTCACCACAATCATCCCAATAAGCAGCGCTAAGCATGCAAACAATAGCGTATAGCTGGCATCTAGTGTCATTATTTTTACCTCACATTTGTTTACCAGAGCATTCACTTTTGCGATTTAACATTAGTGTTAAATGAAGTTACTTTGCTTAACTTTTGTTTAACAATGAGTTTTGTTGAGGTTGATATAACTTTTAGTTAAGTAAATCGTATGAAAAAAGTACTTTCATTGATTGGTTTAAGTCATTACTAGAGGAGGATTTAATCAAAGAAATAAATAATAATAAAATAACGAATTGATTTTATTAGGCATTTTAATTTCTCTTATCTGGCGGGAAAATAACGTGATTTCATCATCTCTTTTGGTGTATTAGCGCTGGCGCTAAGTCGTGGTAATTGTTGGAAATGTGATGGGTGACATAAAAGCCGCTATATTGTTAATGAATGTTAAAAAATTGCTACATAACTCACGTTTTAGTCAGTTTTGTTGGCGATTAATCTGCTTTTTCCGCGTCAAATTGAAGCTGAAATTAGTATAAAGACCAATATTCTTAAGCATCTTTCATGCTTTATATGGATTAAATCTTAGAGTGCAGTATTTATTCCCATTGGATTGTTATCATCGAAACAAGATGTTCATTTAACTGATTGTATTTAAATAAAATAAAAAGCAATCTTTAGGTTTTAAATAAGATTAATTCTCTGAGAGGAAAATGTTTTTCATTGGGGGGATTGGTTATGATGGGGATTAATTCAGGTATCTTAATTAGGGTATTTTAAATGAAGAAAACCATTCGCCAAGTGACTTTTGATTTACTACGCCAATTGAATATTACGACCATTTTCGGTAACCCTGGTTCAACTGAAGAGACATTCTTAAAAGATTTTCCGAGTGATTTTCGTTATATCCAAACATTACATGAAGCATCTGCTGTAGCAGCAGCTGACGGTTATGCTCAGGGAATGCGCAAAGTGGCAATGGTCAACTTGCATACTTCCGCGGGGCTAAGTAATGGGATGAGTAATATTCTCACCGCCTATATGAACCGTACGCCACTGATTATCACGGCGGGTAACCAAACCCGTGAAATGTTGCTGATGGAACCTTGGCTAACCAATATTGAGCCTGAAACCTTACCAAAACCATGGGTCAAATGGAGTTACCAGCCGGAGCGTGCGGAAGATGTGCCAGCGGCATTTATGCGAGCATATGCGATGGCACTTCAGCCACCAGCGGGACCCGTTTTCTTATCAATCCCCCTTGATGATTGGGATAAACCTGCCGTTGCCCAAGAGGCGGTTGTGCGTGAAGTTTCCCAGCGCATTGGTTATGATCCTGTTCGTTTACAAGCATTTGCGGATGCTCTGAATTCTGCCAAAAATCCAGTGCTGATTTATGGCTCCGCCATTGCGCGGGGGGAAGGCTGGGACGCGGGCATTGCGTTAGCCGAAAAATTGAATGTACCTGTTTGGGCGGCGCCAGCATCGGAACGTCCGCCATTCCCTGAAACGCATCCTCTGTATGCTGGCGGGTTGCCTTTCGCGATGGGACCGCTGTCCGATAAGCTAAAAGGGTATGATTTGGCGTTGATTATCGGGGCGCCTGTTTTCCGTTATTATCCTTATGTAGCAGGGAGTTATTTGCCAGATGGCATGCGTTTACTGCACATTACCGATGACCCTATTGAGGTAGGAAGAGCACCGGTTGGTGATAGCTTACTCAGTGATGCGGTACTCGCGATTGAAGGGCTGACTCCGTTAGTGAACGCCAGAACGGCAGCGAAAAATAAGGTTGAGAAACAGTCCCATGGTATGGCTCCACACCCTGCCGCACCAGGGGTGAAGGGGGATTCAACGGTATTAAGTGCAGCGCAGCTGTTTAAAGCGCTGAGAGAAGTCTCCCCGAAAGAGACTATCTTGGTGGAAGAATCGCCGTCAAACCTCGGCGAATTACATCGTGAATGGCCAATTGATGCACCGGATTCGTTCTATACCTTTGCCAGTGGATCATTAGGTTGGAACTTACCAGCAAGCGTGGGAATCGCTTTAGCGGAAAAAGACAGTGGTCGACACCGCCCTGTGATGTCGATTATTGGTGATGGCTCGATGCAATATTCGATTCAAGGGCTATGGAGTGCGGCACAACATAATTTACCGATTGTGTTTGTGATCCCACGAAATAGCGAGTACGCCATTTTGAAATCCTTCGCGGTGTTAGAAGAAACGCCAGGAGTTCCGGGGCTGGATATTCCAAACTTGGATATTGTGGCGCTGGGTAAAGGTTATGGTTGCACGGCGTTAAAAGCCACGACGGTAGATGAGGTCAAAGCGGCTTGCCGTGAGGCATTTAAGCGTCAAGGCCCAACGGTGATCGAAGTGCCAATTCAGCCTCAAATTCCCCCACTGATTTAATATGCAGATTTAAATAAGATGCAAATAGAAAAATAGCCTCAAATAGAGGCTATTTTAATAAAAAGGGGAGCAGACTTAGTGCTTCACTAACGTTGAGAAGTAATACACTAATGGCACAGCGAGGATCCACAGACTGATTGGAATTTCACGCCACTTGCCTGCCACCGCTTTAATTAAGATATAAAACAGTAACCCACCTGCAATCCCTGTACCAAAGCTGTTCGCGATTAAAGTGATCATCACCATCATTAATACTGGCAGACCGTCGGTAAAGTTCGCTAAGTCCACTTTACGTAATCCGCTGAACATATTTAAGCCAATTAAAATTAATGCAGGAGCGGTAGCTTGTGCCGGGATCATTAGTGCGATTGGGGTAAACAGTAACATAAGCAGGAACATGAACGCCGCCGCTAATGCTGTCATACCGGTTTTACCGCCTGCTTCAGCGGCTGCTGAAGATTCAATTAATGCGGTTGCCGCTGGAATACCGACCATTGGACCTAACGCCGCGGCGATGGAGTCGACAATAAACGGGCGGTTGATATTTGGCATGTTGCCTTCTTTATCCAGCAATCCGGCTTCACCGCCGACAGCTAATGTGGTTCCCATAGTAGAGAAAAACTCCGCGGCGAAGAACACAAATAAGAAAGGTAAGAAGGCGATATTTAAGGCGCCAATTAAATCCACCTGACCTAAGACTGGCGCAATAGAATGCGGCATGCCAATAAAGCTTTCTGGTAACTTTGTGACGCCGAACGGAATGCCTAACACGGTGGCGAACAAAATCGCCCATAAGATCCCACCGGGAATGCGGCGAGCTTGCAATGCGATAGCCACAAAGAAGCCTGCAAGAGCGACTAAGGCACCCGGAGAGAGAAAATCCCCCAGCATTAATGCGTTGGTTTTTGGGTTGGCTAATACTAAGCCTGCATTACGAAAGCCCAACACTGCCACAAACAGACCGATAGATGCTGTTAAGCCTAATTTGATGGATTGTGGTACGGAGCGAGTCACAACCTCACGTAAACCGAATTTGGTGAGCAGGAAAAATAAAATTCCAGACCAGCAGGCGATGCCTAAACCGATTTGCCAATCAATTCCTTCACTGCCTGCAAGGGTAATCCCCACTAATACCGAGCCACCAATACCGGGACCCACAATAAAAGGCAAGTTAGCGTAGAACGCCATTAATAGGCTAGCGAGTACAAACACGATTATAGTGCCTGTGGTCGCTGCGCCTTTATCCATGCCGCCTGCGGCTAACAGTCCGGGAATAACTACGAGCAAATAGGCTGCTGCAAGGAACCCAGTGGCTCCGGCGAGGCATTCTGTTCTGATTGAACTGCCACGTTCACGCAGCGCAAAACGCCTTTCTAACCAACTCCCTGATGTTGGCTGATGAAGAGAATCGTTAGCCATTAATTGGCGCTCCTATCATTATTTTTTATTGGATGAGTGTTTTTAATACCGTTATTACTTTCAGCACGTTCTAAGACGGCATCAACTATCTGGCGAGTGGTACCGCAAGTCAGTCCTAAATCGGTTAAATGTGGGCCAGCATTGCAGGCAAGACAAGTGCCTTCGATGGCTTTGAATACACGATATGGGGGTTCCCAGTCAGCAATTTGGCTGCTCAATTCTCTGAGTTGGCGAAATTGTTCTGCCAGCTCAGGTGCAGGTAATTCCGAGAGCATACCTGCAATGGGCATCGCCACATGAGCAAGGATTTTACCATCTTGAACTAACGCCATACCGCCACCGCTTTCAATCAGCAGGTTGGCTGCCATTGCCATATCGTTGGCATCACGTCCGAGCACTACAAGGTTATGGGAATCATGGGAGTAGCTGGTGGCAATGGCGCCGCGTAATTCTCCCCATCCTTTTAGTAAGGCAATTTGTGGTTTGGCGTTATGGCGTCCATGGCGATGTTGTACGCGGATCAAACTAAATTCATCAGGCAGTTGCACGATGCCATTTTCGACTTGAACATCGACCTCTCCCCACTGAGTAAAGCGGGCACCGCTAATATGACGTAAACGCGCAGTACCATTTTGCAAGTCAGCTAATTGAAGCTGGCAATCTTGAGCCGAGATTGGCGCTAGGTGCATGGTATCGCGTGGCGGTAAAATCGTATTTTCAGTGGCAATCGGCGAAACAAGTTGCCCATTCTCTGCCACTTTTTTGCCATCGACATAAACTTGCTGAGCTTTTAAGGTATCGAGAGAATCAAGAACCACTAAGTTGGCGCGACGACCTGCGGCTATCAAACCTAAGTCATTGCGCTGTAAGCGAATTGCGCCATTGAATGTCGCAAAGCGCAACACATCAGTGGCTTTCATTCCGTGCTCAATTAATAAATTCAGCAGCGCAATCACGCCGCCTTTTTCAATCAATATGTCTGGCGGAACATCGTCTGTGCATACCGTGATTTGTGAGGATAAATGCGGCAGTGTTTGCAATGCCGCCACAATTTCAGGTAGCAGGTAAGGGTGAGAACCACGGATTTCCAGTGTTAGCCCCGCTCGTAATTTTTCGAGGGCGTCTTCTGCGGAAGTGAGTTCATGGTCGGAGGTAACGCCAGCAGCGAGGTAAGCTTGTAAATCAGCACCTTTTAATCCGCGGGCATGACCTTCAATGATTTTTCCTGAGTTTAATCCGGCGTCGAGGATCTCTTCCATGCGTTCGCTGCCATTTAGCACGCCGAACATATCCATCACTTCTGCCACACCACGTACTTCCGGCCAGCTCAACATCGTGGACATCTCTTGTCCTGCGAAGTCTGCACCTGACATTTCCAATCCTGGTGTAGAGGGCACAGAAGAAGGGGCTGCAACCATCACATCAAGGGGCAAATTACGGCTAGCATCAATGGCATAGCGTACGCCATCTAATCCCAATACGTTTGCAAGTTCATGGGGATCCCAAAATACGGCGGTGGTGCCTTGTGTGAGGACAATTTCAGCATAACGAGCAGGGGGAAGATGGGAGCTTTCTAAATGAACGTGGGTATCAATAAAACCTGGGGAAATAAATTTTCCTGATAAATTATGGGTTTCATGGCTATCAGTACGACTTCCTGTTGGGTGTACGCTGGCAATCAGCCCTTCAATGATACCGATATCCGCAGATCGAATTTCCCCAGTGACCATATCAATAATATTGGCATTGGTGAGTAAAAGGTCAAAAGGTACTTCGCCTTTTGCGGCTTGTACGGCTCGACGTCGAGTTTGATTTGTTAGCTTCATAAAACACCATCTCAAAGATTTATGTCGCTACTTTATGAGCAAGGCAAACGTTTGCCAAGATGATAAAATTTATCGAATCATAAAGAGAGGTTATAATGAAGCGCATCATGATAAGAATGACGATCCAATTTGCGAGGAAATACAATGACTGAGCCATGGCAGCGCCTTCCGGCATTAACTCTAAAGCAGTTGCAATATTTTGTGACTCTTGCACATCTGCGTCATTTTACTGAAACCGCAAATCGCTTAGCGGTGAGTCAGCCTGCATTGAGCAGTGCGATACGGCAGATTGAAACCGTAATTGGCGGTAAGTTGATTAACCGTACGGCAGCGTCAGTAACATTGACGGAGCTAGGCGCCGCAATCTTACCTCATGCAGAGCGTATTTTAAGTGTCTCCCACCGAGGCTTCAGTGATATTCAAAAAATTATCGAAGAGGGCGGTGATGGCACATTACGCATTGGATTGGTTCCTTCTGTCAGTTCGTTATTATTCCCGATTATTCCTGAACAATTACAGCAACATTTTCCTAAACTGAATGTGGAATTTTATGACCAAACGAATGATACACTAGTGAATAAATTAGTGAATAACGAAATTGATTTTGGGGTAGGTGTATTGGATAGCTCGGTTCCTGAAGAGTTAACTTTATATCCTTTGCAAGATGACCCATTTGTTGCAGTAATCCACCGTGATGAATTTATTTCAGATAATGCATTTCATCTACCGTGGAAGTTCTTAAATAACCGTGACATTGCTATGTTTTCGAAAGGAAATATTAATCGATTAGTGAGCGCTACAATTGAAAGTAATCGCTTTAATATTAATCCGCGTTATCAAGTCGATTATATTGAAACCTTATATGGTTTAGTCAGGTCGAAATTAGCGATTGGTATTTTACCTCAGTTATATACGGTGCATTTGCGGGATCCTGAGCTAAAAGTTTTACAGTTACAACAACCTGCATTAACACGTTCGATATCCTTAATGCGTAATAACCAAACGCTAACGCCGACGATGGAATCTGTTTTCCAGCTATTATTTAAAGCATTACGTCGTACGCCCACTCATCAATCTTAATTTTACAGCGCTTTTCTATACCTTATTTTTTATAGTTCGTCATTATTGATTGATTTTCAACAAGTAAGAAGTGTTAAGCACTAATCGTAAAACTATTTTTATTGGGATGAATAAGATTACTACCCTTGGCTGTTTGTTTTTTGGTCTATTTTTTTGATGTGTAATATGTTGAGGATATACATGAAAGCTATATTGAAAGTCAGCCTGCTCACAACAGTAATGCTATTGATTACTGCCTGTGGTGATCTCGATATTATGGGAAATAAAGGAAAGTTCTATTATAGCAATCCAACAGAAAACACGATTTCCTTTAAAGTGGATGGTAAAGATTATCTGGTCGAGCCTGGTCAGTATGGATCAGTATCATTAGCCAGTGGTGAACATACACTTGAAGATAATACAGGTCATGTCACCAAATTTATGGTGTTTGAACATAACTCAGGCGGGATCCTAAACCCTAATCATGGGGTGTATTACACATTTTCTGAAGTGTATACCGAGCAAGATAAAAAGGGGTATCAACCCGCGCCGCGAAATGTCACTATTTATGGGCATGAATTAAGCTTACCTATCAAAAGCAGTGATGCCGTGGTGATTGATGGCAATTTATTCCGTTGTACTTACCCAATTGGCAAAGCGTTGCCGGGGGCAGAGAATAAGCAGTACAAGCAAGAAGATATTAAATCAAAATGTTTTGATCAATCTGAGTTAATTGAATATTTTGCGAACGAACACGATCAAAATTTAGTACCTAATTCACCGCAAAATGAAGAAAATAATTCAATTAGCCAGCACTTAAGTTATCAAGTTCCTCAAGCGGCCTTCCGTGATCCACAGGTTCAATCGGTGGCGAATGAGATTATAGCGTTAACAGAAACGCTGAAAAATGCGAACAAAGTCGATATTCATCAAGACTTAAATAAACAATATCATCAATTAACTGTTCAGTTAGTGGAAACGTATACTGAAAGTCCTTCGAGCAATATGGCTGAGGAATATATAAAACTTAATGGGTTTATTAAAGAAATTAACAAACTCAGAAATTATGGTGTGTGGGTAAGGTAAGTATATTCCATTAAGTTTATCTGAGTGTCTTTATAATTAAGAATTTGCTTATAAATTAAGCAGAGTAATCTTATGTGATATCCCGCTGAAACACGGAAACTAAAAGGTAGTTTCGTCAGGATAATATTATAAAGAGGCTCAGTGATGAATTTATTTAAGACTTCATTTTTTACTGCAATATCTGCTGTATTCCTACTCTTTTTTTCTAGCGTTTCTGGCGCTAAATCCATTGTTGAACCCGCTAAAGATTCTGAAGTATTAGATTTGGTGTTTATCTTGGATAAAAGCGGTTCAATGTCAGGATTTGAATCTGACACTGTTGGTGGATATAACAGCGTGCTGACAGAAAATAGAAATAAAGCGGGTAAAACCTTTATTACCACGGTGTTGTTTAATAATAAAACCAGTTTATTACACAACAGAGAACCTATTGATAAAGTGAAAAACCTCACGCTAGATGACTATTCTGTCGGTGGAAACACCGCATTATTAGATGCCATTGGCGATACCATGGTGAAAATGCGTGAGAATAGAAAAATCACCAAGAACAATAATGTTTTGTTTGTGATTATTACTGACGGTGAAGAGAACAGTAGCACCAAATATAGTCAGGCTAAGATTAAATCTATGATTAAATCTGCAGAAGTTGAAGATAAGTGGGACTTTATTTTCTTAGGTGCCAATATTGATGCGATTACGGCTGCGGATAATATCGGTATTAAGAGTTCGAATGCTACAGGTTATGTTCAAGATGGCACGGGTTACGATAAGGCATATAAAGCAGTCAATAAAGCCGTAGAAGCCAAACAGAATGCTGCACCAATATCAGAGGAATGGAAACAGGAAGTTGAGCAAGACGCGAAGGATCGCAAAAAATAAGAAGATAATAAAATCAGTCTGTAAATGAACGAGCTAGAAGCCCCGAAATTATATTCGGGGCTTTTTTATGGTGCTATTTAGTGTCTTTCAGCGCGGCAAATAACCCTTTAGCAAGTTGGTCTTGCTCTGATTGAATGCCGGGTAAAACGAAATAGTAACCCCCACCAAACGGTTTAATATAGCGCTCCAGTGGTTCGCCATTTAACCGTTTTTGAGTATCAATAAAGCCGGTTTTTAAGTTCTTTTGGTATGAAACGAAAATCAGTCCCATATCCAGAGCGCCGTTATCAGTTAAGCCAAGAGAGTAGCTGTAACTACGGCGACGTAACTTGGCGGTGTGGCGAGTTGGATTTCTTGGTTCGGCACGGCGCATATGGGAGTCAAATAACACGCGGTCACCATGCGGATCTTTGTCGAATGCAGGGTCATCCATTTCGTGCTTCATCCCCATGGGGGCACCTGTTGCTTTATGGCGCCCAAAGTCATTTTCTTGGTCTTCCAGCGGTGTTCTATCCCAAAATTCGAGATTAAAACGAATTAGGCGAACCGCTTGGTAGGTACCGCCGACACACCATGCTGGCTCTTTGTTATCCTCAGTCACCCAAATCAGCTGATCCATTAATTTGCTATCGTCGGCTGGTGCATTACCAGTGCCATCTTTAAAGCCAAATAAATTAATTGGGGTAGAGCGTCTATCGATATCCCGTGATGGTAAGAACCCATCGATTTTCCATAGCGGGAACCAATAAGGTGAAGTGTGGCGGAGAATATCGCGCAGCGCATAAATCACGCTTTCTTGGCTATTGGCACAAATTTGCAGCACCACATCACCACCACACCATTTGTCTTCTAAACGGTCGTTCGGGAAGCTGGTCATTTCCACCAATTGACTCGGTTTAAGCTTTTCTAATCCAAAGCGTGAATCAAATAAGCTATCTCCCAAGGAAACCGTGACACTCAGGGCGTCAGGTTGAATGAGCGTGCCTAAAATCCCAGACTCAGCGGGAGGCATTTTATCATTCTGATTTGGCGTGGATTTTTGTACTTGGGTCAGAAAAGCAATGCGTTGAGTTAATACCGAGAACAGCGCTTGCAGCTCATCAAGGGTCGTTGACGTGATTCGAAAAGCGATAAACGAGGCATTTTTCTGTTCTGGGGTTAACACACCCGCTTGGTGTGAACCTAAATAATTGATGCTTTTATCATAAGTCAGTTCGCAATCCGCAATGGATGCTTTTGCGCTGAGGGCGGGGGCGGCGAGGATTGCACCTCCCATGACTAAGGTTTTTAGCGCATGGCGGCGAGAAATTTTAGATTGAGAAAACCCCAAAGGTTGTGACTCGCTTTTTAGTTTAGCTTGCATAAATTTATGCCTTAATATTTATAGTAAACATCAACATCTAACTGAGCGCGCAATGTCGCGAGCAGTTCGGCTTGTTGCGTTAACGGGGAATAGAGCGCCATTTTGTCTTGTTGTTTTAGTTGGCTGTAAGGCTTGTATTGGCCTTTAACTAATTGATATGACCGCACTATTTTATTAATTTTCTGATCATTTTCTTTTATCTGATCGAGGGTCTTGGATTCAATAAACGGACTGATCACCTCGATGATGGCTTGAGAACCTTTGGCATTAGCCGCCATATCTGACAGGTCAGAGAGACTATAAATATTCTCTTGTCCCGACAGTTTTGTTTCTAGGATCATCTCCATAAAATCTGCGGAGGCTTGCACCAATTTCGGAATCTCAATGGTTTCGGTTAAGACACGCTTTTGTAAATCTTTTCCTTTTAATAACAGCTCATCAGATGCTGGCAGCGCTGCTTTGAGATCTTGCTTGGCAAATAAAAGGTATTCAACCAAGTGAAATCCCACGAAGCGGTAGTCTTTTTCTTTATCCAGAAAATAATCCGCACGAGGGTTGATGGTTCGGTCGGTATTACCAAACAAAACAATGATCGGACGCACGGTTTCATAGTGCTGGTGGGCTTGAATATAGGCCGCTTTCGCCTGCGCTAATTGACCTTTTTGCACACTTTGATTGAGTTTTTCTAATTGCTCCACCATTTCACTTAACTCCTTGTTGACGAAGGATAAGTATTCTTGAATGGCAGGCTGATATTTTTCAGGGGTGGGAATATCCCCCTTAGCAATAATGATGTTGTCCCCTGTTTGCACAGGGGAGCGTAGGGCTTTTCCATAGGCGGTAGATGCCACGAGTGAAGCAACGATTACGCTAATGGCTAAATGGGTGATTTTACGCATTTTGTAAGTTCCGTTTAGCGGCATGTTTTTTGCTCCAAACAAACAGTGCGAGGATCACAATCCAATAGACAACAAAGGTGATAACACTGAGCCAAATTGGCTGTGAACGATATGCAAAGAATGATGAAATAAAGTTGCCAGCTACACCAGAATCATCCAGTAATGCGCTGGTATCCCATGCTGGGTAGATTAAAAATTCAGGAATTGGATAGTCAAACTCAATCATTAAGTTTGAAATTTCTTCAACGCCTCGAAGCAGCAAGGAGAGGGCAAGGAACAGTAAAATCACGCCAGTGACTTTAAAGAAAATTTTCCATGAAATAATTCGGTTAGTTAATAAGAAGGCATATAGCGTCATACCCGCAATAACGACACCCGCTGCAACTTCAAAGATAAATTCGTTGGCATTTTCAGCGGTCAACGACATGATAAAACTGGAAAGGAAAACGACAATTTCGCTACCTTCACGGGCAATCGCGATAGCGATAATTAAGGTTGCGCCCCACCAACTATGGTGTTCTGCATTACGATTGATACCTGATTCCAGCTCTTTTTTCATCGAGCCGCCGCTTTTGTTCATCCAATAGACCATTTGAACAATCAAGATACAGGCGAGGATCTCCATGACTATCATGAAAATAGATTGCCCAGTGTCATCAAGGACATTGAATACGCCGTAAATCAGCAGTGCGAGTAAGATGGACATGGCGATACCCAGCCCAACACCGCCCCACAGGTATTTCATTCCATTGCGAGCGTCAGGGTGGCGTTTGATCCACGCATAAATGATGCCGATAACTAACAGCGCTTCAAAACTTTCGCGCCAAACTACAAAGAGAACTTGTCCCATGTTGAGTCCTACTCTTTAGCGATGATCTCGCCTTTTGGATGTGACAGATGGAAATCGTCGAAAAATGTGTAACTACCTGGTTTTAACGGTGCAATGACCACCACGGAACTGGCGCCGGGTGCTAATACTTTTTCTTTGCGCAGTTGCAAACTTTCAAACTCTGCGGGTTCAGTGCCGGTATTGGTAATTTTGATACGAATAATGGTTTTCGCTGGCACTTCCAGAACGCGAGGGATTAAATCCCCATTTTTCATTTCTAATTCAACGGTATATTTTTCGGCGCTTAAGGCTGATTGCGGAAGTAATGCACAAATAAAAACCAGTAAAAAGCTGAGTAATGTTTTCATTGTTGGCTCAAACTTATTGAAAATTGAGAGTTCCTTACTAGCGAAAAAGGGCTCGCGCGGAATATTACCCCCGCGAAAGCCCTCAGCGCATCATTGAAAAATTAGTAACTGCCTTTGCGACCTATGCCGGCATAGTCAAAGTCCCAAGAGACTTCAAACGGTTCAAACCAAGGGGCAACCCCAGTTTCTTTATCAATGTGACGACCGAAAGCGGCTTGTTGATTGTGTGAAGGTGGGTAAATTTTGTAGGTAACGCGATATTTACCATTGCCGTCCAGTTTAATATTTTCACCGTAGTGAGGACCATCGCTTGCTACCATCGGCATAAAGGTGCCTGATTGAGTCTGTGGCTTATCGCCCAGTTTGGTGACGGTATATTCGACGGTTAAGTAAGGCATCCAATCACCTTCTGCAAAGCCGTTCGGGTTATCTTCTACTGCGTGGATGTCGGCTTCTAAGTGAACGTCGGCTTTATCCGCTGGCAGGTGAGCCATCTTGTGGTGGCCTTCTTCGGTGTCCATGGTGATAGGCTGTAAATAAACACCTTGGATTTCCATGCCGTTTTTAATGACTGGGTGACCGAGAGGATACTCTTGAGCAAAGGCGGATAGAGAGAATAAGGCTAAGCCCGAAACGGCTGCCTGATAAGCGAATTTCATTGTGACATCCTTACCTGAATGAAGTTAGAAGCATAATGATAATCATTACTATTAATCAAAAACAAGCAGAATGTTTTAGGCTTATATCCAATCCTTACTATGAATATATTTAAATTTAATATTAATCAAAGTGTTAATACTTTCTTTTTTAGTGATAAAAAATAAGTATTAGAAAGGTGATTTGCTTCAGACACTGTAGTCGGTTTCACATGCTATAGTCGAAACGTTGAACGGTATTTATTAGGTATAAAGTCGAGGTACTGGAGATGCAAAAACGTTATTTGGATTGTTCCGCTTCTGAAATTGCGAAAATGAATAAGAAAAGCTTACTGGAAGCGATTAAAGCCAGCGAAGGGCGATTACTGGTGAGTGAAACTATCGGGACTATTCAGCCAGTCTTGATGAATGTCACTAATGCGGAACTGGCAGCAAGCCAAGGCGCAGATATTTTGCTATTGAATGTTTTTGATGTGAATAATCCGGTGATGCAAGGTTTACCAGAAGGCATTGCACCCGATGACATTATCCGTACCTTAAAGCACTTAACAGGACGCGCGATTGGCGTGAATTTGGAACCAGTGCCAGCAGGATTTAATAATCCCCATCAAGATAAACAGTGGCAAATTTCTGAAGGGCGCTTGGCCACTGTCAAAAATGCCCTGAAATTAAAGCAGATGGGGGCAGATATTATTGTCCTGACTGGGAATCCGGGCAATGGTGTCACTAATCAAGAAATCAACCAAAGCCTCAAAGAACTCAAAGCGGTGGTGGGGGAAGAGATTGTTCTTATTACGGGAAAAATGCATGCGGCGGGAGTCCTCAATGCGTCTGCTGAGCAGTTAATTACCGAAGAGGATATTCATTCCTTTATTAAGAGTGGTGCGGATATTATTTTATTGCCAGCACCGGGTACCGTTCCGGGCATATCCTCGGAATTTGTGCAAAGAATGGTGAGTTATTGCCATTCTCAGCGAGTGATGACCATGACCGCGATTGGCACATCCCAAGAAGGGGCTGACCTACAAACCATCCGCCAGATTGCGTTAATGTGCAAAATGGCAGGAACAGATTTACATCATATTGGTGACTCAGGTTATAACGGCATTGCCTTACCGGAGAATATCTTGAATTACAGTATTGTGATCCGCGGTGTTAGACACACCTATTCCCGTATCGCCCGTTCAATTAACCGCTAATCTTTGCTGTTTTTCTGAGTGAAATTCCCGAGCTCGAAATGGTGCGGGAATTTCGCTCGAAATATCATTTCCATCGCTAAAAAAATATACAATTCCCGCTATACTTCAGGTAAAATCCAGCCCATTTTTTAAAACAATATCTATAACATAATAAAGAAGTGAGCTATGTCGCAAAATACGAATTCAGTGCCAAAGATTGGCTTTGTTTCACTTGGCTGCCCAAAAAACCTCGTTGACTCAGAGCGTATTTTAACGGAGCTGCGTACTGATGGTTACCAAGTCGTTCCTAGCTATGACGATGCCGATTTGGTTATCGTGAATACTTGTGGCTTTATTGATAGTGCCGTTCAAGAGTCGTTAGAAGCTATCGGCGAAGCATTGAACGAAAATGGTAAAGTGATTGTGACAGGATGCCTGGGCGCAAAAGAGAACCAAATCCGTGAAGTTCACCCGAAGGTATTAGAAATTACGGGTCCACATAGTTATGAACAAGTGTTAAATCACGTTCACCACTATGTGCCAAAACCAGAGCATGATCCGTTCTTTAGTTTAGTCCCAGAGCAAGGCGTAAAATTAACGCCAAAACATTATGCTTACTTAAAAATATCCGAAGGTTGTAACCACCGTTGCACTTTTTGCATCATCCCTTCTATGCGTGGTGACTTAGATAGCCGTGCTATTGGTGATGTATTAAATGAAGCTAAGCGTTTAGTGGAATCAGGCGTTAAAGAGTTACTTGTGATTTCTCAAGATACTTCTGCTTATGGTGTGGATGTTAAACACCGTACGGGGTTCTGGGATGGTCAGCCGGTGAAAACCAGCATGGTTGGATTATGTGAGCAGCTAGCTTCTATGGGTGTTTGGGTTCGTCTGCATTACGTTTACCCATACCCACATGTTGATGATGTGATCCCATTAATGGCAGAAGGTAAAGTGTTACCTTACTTGGATATTCCATTACAGCACGCCAGTCCGAAAATTTTAAAACTGATGAAACGCCCAGGAGCGGTAGAAAGAACGTTAGAGCGTATTAAGCGCTGGCGTGAAATTTGCCCTGAGCTGACATTACGTTCGACGTTTATTGTTGGTTTCCCTGGTGAAACAGAAGAAGATTTCCAAATGCTGTTGGATTTCTTACAAGAAGCGCGATTAGATAGAGTTGGTTGCTTTAAATACAGCCCAGTTGAAGGCGCAAAAGCGAATGAACTGGCTGACCAAGTACCTGAAGAGATTAAAGAAGAGCGTTATCATCGCTTTATGCAGCTTCAGCAAGAGATCTCCACTCAGCGCTTACAAGAGAAAGTGGGTCGCGAGCTTTTAGTTATTATCGATGAAGTCGATGACGAAGGTGCAGTGGGTCGTAGTATGGCCGATGCGCCAGAAATTGATGGTATGGTGTACCTCAATGGCGAGTTTGATGTGAAAGCCGGGGATATCGTTAAAGTGCTGATTGAGCATGCTGATGAATATGACCTGTGGGGCTCCGTTGTTAGCGAATAAAAAATAGGCTATCATCTAGCTCGAAATTTAGCCTGCGAATCATGTTTGCAGGCTTTTTTCGATATAACCCACTATTTTGGGTTTTTTCTATATTTCAAATACTTGATCTATATCATCCCGCCAAAATCTATCAAATCATAACTTGATCTAGGATATAAAACTTAACTGATAACTTGACATAATCAGGGAGAATACTTATCGAAGAATAAGGCTGATTATGACTATTGATTTTACAATTCCCAAACTCGCACAGCTTACAGAAAAATCATCATGCTCCATTGATCCGGAGTTATTGATACAACTGGCAAGTGATGCCATCACAAATGGTTTATCACCTATCCATGATTTCGACATTGAAGGAATGTTGTTGGATAAATACGGTCAAACTTTATGGTCTAACCGTAAATCAGACAGCAGCGCCATGTTGCCATCTTGGATATTCTCTCAAATACAGGTCACTTCTCTAGATGACCAGCCAATTAACTCACAAGGACATACTTACTATTTCGCCCCTATTTATGATGAAACGCGCTTGTTAGCCACGTTGGTGTTACGTGGGGAGTCAACCAGCAGTAATATACTGTTAGCTCTCACTCTTACCCTAGGGCGAGAAATTAGTGAAAAGCTAAAGTGTCACTTTTACTGGCAAAAACTTTCAGAGAAAACACACGGACATAATCTATTCCACGACTTGAACATTCATGAAGTGGAAAAAGCGCTAATCATCGAAGCCGCGTTGGCGTACGGTGGAAAAATTCAGGAGATGCATCAAGCATTAAATATGGGGCGTACTACACTGTGGCGCAAGCTGAAGCAATATCAGATTGATATTCGCGAATACAAGCTATAGTCCAGTTAATAAAAATAGTCCGCCAATAAAAACAGCCCTGCCAATAAAAAAAGCTTCTACTGATTTTCTGCAGCAATGCTGAAAACGTTCGAAGCATTCAAATCACACAGCCTTACGGTAATCACTAAGCCCAACATATCAATGCATATTGATTGCGGGCTCAGTCACGCCTTTCAGCGAAACGAAAGAGAAGAAATGAAAAAGAGCTAAGATTATCAACCTATCTTGTTGTTAAGTATGTTGATCTCAGTACGCTTTTTTTTAGGAATTGGTTTTAATTTGATGTTATAGATTTTTATTTCAGTGAACTCACATACTCACAGTTGGAGTAAATGGTTGCGGGGATATATATAGGTTTATATTTTATTTTAAACTAAATATATTAATTTTATATTTAGCCATAAATGCGATTTTTATCATTAATAACTAGAGTAACAGTTTTCCTGTATAAAAATGATAGTGCAATTTATTTGATTTTCCACTATTGCTTAAAAAATAGTTATTTTAGGATGATAGATTAATAAAGAGGAATAGAAAGCATAATCATTATGCTAAGTTTGATAGTGAAAAATAGTTAACCGAATAGTTAAGTGAATAGTTAAGTTAAATGATTAAATTAAATAGTTATCTAAATAAAAATCTAAATTTAATTATATTTTTCTGGGTAATTTTGCGAACGGAAAATGCCTAATGGTTTTTTGATAAACCATTAGGCTGAGGGGGTGTCTGGTGAATAAAGAGAATTAAGCGTTTGCAGAATAAGTATTAATATATTCATACTCTTGGATTAATTGAGGTAGTGATTTTATTCCTAGTTTTGTATAAATATTTGAACGGTGCACTTCTACGGTTCTTGGTGATAATGACAGTTTTTCGGCCGTTTCTCGGCTGGTGTTTCCGTCTAAAATCATGTCCATAATTTCACGCTCTCTAGCTGAGAGACGGTCGAATTTATTGGTTAAATAGATATATTTTTTATGATTTTCATTTTGTTTATCGAAGTGTTCATTAGCTCCCTGAATAGCGCTTAGAAACACTCTGTCATCAAATGGAAATGCGTAGAAATCAAAGGCTCCAGCCTTGAAGTAGTCTCTGCATAGTGCAGCAGAAGGTTCTTCTGCGATGACGATAACAGGAACAACGGCTAAAGATTGAGTAAGGTTTTTTAATTTATTAATATGACTGGAGTTATTGCCTACGAATAATAAAACACAATCCTTTGCATTATCTTCTTTAGGGTAAGTATAAGTACTAATAAATACCTCTTCGTCATTATAGAATTTAAATATAAAATCAAAAGATTCCATCTTTGATTTCAGTTTATTCTTAAAGACATTATCGTTTTCAACGATTACATGAATGGCGCTATTCATCACCAAACTCCTGTTAAACGGATTTGACATTCAAATTAACGTAGTTTAATAGAATGAGAATAATTCACCGATGGAAATGGTAATATATTTTCAACTATTCTTTTTTATAGATTATTGCTGAACGTAAATGATATTAAAAAAAGTACTTGCCTAATTTTAATATAAAAAAGAAACAAAGGTTAAAGTATGTGTCAAAACGTAACATCTGTTTAATGTTTTGTAACAAGATAGGGTTTTAAGCTTGTCTTACGATTATTATGTTTTCTAGATAACATGAAAATAATGTTATTTAGCTAAGTAATAATATCGCAAAATGGTAGTCATAAAAAGCACTATTAGCAATTTTATGAAATTTAATTAATCATCCTCCTTGATAATTTTTTTCTGTTTTTAAGTTTTGTGGTTAAGTCATTAAAATTATCTCAGTAAAATTGCAAAGTACTCTAAAAAAGTGAGTGAATACACGTAATGATTTCCTTAAAAGATATTGCACTATAGGTTTTCGTATGATTAATAAAAGTGTTTAGTGTGAATAAATTGATCGATAACCTTAGTGATAGTTTGCACTTCAACCTATTATCTTTCCGTTATTGGCGTATTATAGAGAAGAAAAATCAACCACACTTTCATACGGATAAATTATGTTGCTGCGTTCCGGGGTAGCATTAGCTATCTTTTCTTATATTCTTTGGGGGATAACCCCGCTGTTTTATCGGTTACTTCCTGATGCACAAGCCATGGAATTACTGGCGCAACGATTGATTTGGTCTCTTCCGTTCTTATTTTTCATTCGGTTGCTTATCAAGAATAAATCCCTGTGGAAGCAAGTGTGGGCGGATAAACGTTCAATTGTGTTATGTTTTTTTAGTTCCTCGATTATGGCGGTATCGTGGACAACCTTCACCTATGCGTTAACTCATGGGCAAGTACTGGCTGCGAGCTTGGGTTATTTTATTAACCCGCTGTTTTCAATCTTGCTAGGTGTGATTTTCTTGCGAGAGCGTTTAGTCTTTGCTGAAAAACTGGCGGTTGTGTTTATTTTTTCAGGTGTTGCCTACCAAATCATACAATATGGGGAATTGCCCGTTTTAGCGTTAGTGATGGGGAGCGCTTTTGCAGTTTATGGTTTGATCCGTAAATTTATTCGTTTTGATGTTATCACCTCGCTGTTTTTAGAGGCGCTTTGGTTATTACCCTTGGCGATAGGTATTACATGGTGGTTATCCGCACATGGAATGAGCGCGGTAGAAAATGGTGATTGGCAAACCAAAATGCTGTACATGTTGGCGGCGCCTGTGACTATCATTCCATTACTCTTTTTCACGGCAGCCATTAAACGCACCACATTAACGGTGATTGGTTTAGCGCAATATATCGAGCCAACAATTCAATTCTTGTTAGCGGTTTTCCTGTTTAATGAAATTTTCGATTGGGTCAAAGGTGTCAGTTTTACCTTGATTTGGATTGGCTTACTGTTTTGTGTATTAGCGCTACTCCATAAACGCTATGGCAAAGGTGCCCGCCATCAACCGTATGTGACTGGACGGGATGAATCTCCTAAAATTTAACTTTTAATTTTAATGGGTTAGCCTGTTTTACAGATAATACTGTTAACGGGCTATGCTTCTATCATAGTCAAAGCAAACGATTGCGTATATAATCCTGCCATCTTTTTAGACATTATCTTTTATGTAGCTGCATTTATCTCTGGGGATATAAGGTCATTATCATGAACCAATTAGGTACTGCACTTTGTTCTAGCGCGACAAAAGTTATGCTTCTCGGTTCGGGGGAGTTAGGTAAAGAAGTGGCGATTGAGTGCCAGCGTTTGGGTATTGAAGTGATTGCGGTGGATCGCTATGACAATGCACCTGCGATGCATGTTGCTCATCGCAGCTACACCATCAATATGTTGGATGGTGAGGCACTACGCCAACTTGTTGAAAGTGAGAAACCAGATTTTATCGTTCCTGAGATTGAAGCGATTGCCACCAAAACGTTGGTGGAACTCGAAAAGCAAGGTCAAAAAGTCGTGCCATCTGCCAATGCGGTTTACCTAACCATGAACCGTGAAGGGATCCGTCGTTTAGCTGCCGAAGAGCTACAACTGCCGACGTCGGAATACCGCTTCGTGGAAACGAAAGCGGATTTTGAAGTCGCAGCCCATGAAATTGGCTTTCCCTGCATTGTAAAACCAGTCATGAGCTCATCGGGGAAAGGGCAGAGCATCATTCGCTCAGCGGAGCAGCTTGATAGTGCGTGGAATTATTCCCAAGAAGGCGGGCGTACAGGTCAAGGGCGCGTGATTGTTGAAAAAATGGTGAATTTCGATTTTGAAATTACATTACTAACCATTAGCGCGGCAGACGGTGTGCATTTCTGTGCGCCAGTTGGGCATCGCCAAGAAAAAGGTGATTATCGCGAATCTTGGCAGCCGCAAGCGATGAGTGATGCTGCTTTGCAAAAAGCACAGGACGTAGCGAAGAAAATTGTCACCGCTTTAGGGGGATACGGCTTATTCGGTGTGGAGCTGTTTGTCTGTGGTGATGAGATCATTTTCAACGAAGTTTCTCCTCGCCCTCATGATACCGGCATGGTGACGTTGATTTCTCAAAACCTGTCTGAATTCGCATTACATGTTCGTGCTTTCTTAGGCTTACCGATTGGCACTATTCGTCAGTATGGTGCCAGCGCATCGGCTGTGATTTTACCTGAGCTGCATAGTCGGAATGTGGTTTTTTCGGGCATTCACGAGGCACTCGGTTCTGATATTCAATTGCGTTTATTTGGCAAACCGGAAATTGCGGGAACTCGCCGTTTGGGTGTAGCGCTTGCGGTCGGAGATTCGATTGAGCAAGCCCTAGAGATGGCAAAAACAGCGGCGGCTCGAGTGAAAGTAACAGGATAGTGATTATCCCCCGCCTGTTAGGTTCTGGCGGGGGGCTTTTTAGGGGGATTATTGTTTATCTTCAATAATCATCGCGGCTGCACGCTCCGCAATCATGATGGTTGGCGCATTGGTATTGCCACTTGGAATTTCTGGCATCACCGAACAATCCACCACTCGTAGTTTGTTGATCCCATGAACGCGAAGACGTAAATCAGTGACGGAATTTGCGGTATCGGTACCCATACGGCAGGTGCCAACGGGGTGATAAACTGTTTTACAGAAATTACGCACAAACTCTTCTAATTGCCCCTCATCATGCTGAACTTGGGCTGGCGGCATTAATCTATTTTTACTGACAGCTTGCAATGATGGCTGGCTTAATACCTCTAAACCGAATTTCACCGCACGTTTACAACCTTCCATATCTTCTGGTTCAGCCAAGTAATTGGCGTGAATTCTTAACGGATCTTGCGGGTTTTGGCTACGCAGTAAAATTTCCCCGCGTGACTTAGGCTGTAAGTAACCGACTTTCAGTGAAAAACCGTGAGCGGCAGGTAGCGGCTCCCCCGGTACATCATCCCAGCTATCTAAAATAGGCAAAAAGTGAATTTGCACATCTGGGCGACCTTGGTTGCAGCTGTCTTTAAAGGCAGCGCCTTCTAAAACGTTAGAAGCGAGTAGCCCACTGCGAAATGCCATCCACTCAAAACCATGTTTGATAGCGGCAAAGCCTTGGTCGGCACCAAATAAGCTGATTGGCTCTTTGGTGGTGACGTTGATAGACATATGCAAATGATCGTGAAAGTTTTTGCCCACCGGTAAATTTGCCACGGTTTTGATCCCTAAAGAGGAAAGGTGTTCTTCAGGTCCGATACCAGAGAGCATCAACAACTTCGCTGACCCCATTGCACCGGAGCAAACCAACACTTCTTCACGCGCTAGGGCTTCGATTTCGTGACCATTTTTACCTTGGTAAGCCACGCCGACTGCTTGTCCATCGCGAATAATAATGCGGTTAACTTGGGTATTGAGCTTGAGGGTTAAACGGTCGCTATTTGCTACTGATTTCAAATAGGTTTTGGATGTACTGGCTCTTTCCCCGTTGTGAGTTGTGGTTTGATAGAAACTGGTTCCTTGCTGGCTCTCTCCATTAAGGTCATTAACGTATGGTAAACCATGTTCTTGAGCCGCTTGAATGAATGCCATAGAAAGTGGATGGCGATAACGGTTTTCACTGACGGGAAGAGGTCCTTCCGTGCCGTGGTATTCTCCGGTTAAGCTTTCATTGCGCTCGGCTTTTTTAAACCACGGTAGAACGTCTTGGTAACCCCAGCCTTCGCATCCGTACTTGTGTGCCCAGTTATCATAATCCTGTTTTTGCCCGCGAATGTAGATCATGCCATTGACTGAACTACTGCCCCCCAGCACGCGACCTTGAGCAATTTGCATTTTGCGGTTGTTGGCATGAGGTTCAGGTTCGGTTTCATATGGCCAGCTTTTTTGGGCAATAATTTTAGCGACACCAGCAGGCATACGGATAAACATATGGTTATCGCTACCGCCCGCTTCAATAAGCAGCACGCGAGCTTGGGTTTCTTGGATCAGACGTGCGGCGAGAACACAACCTGCGGAGCCTGCACCGACAATAATATAGTCATATTTTTGTGTGCTCATTTTATTTCCCTGTTGAAATTAACATTCAATCATCATTTCTTTAACAATAACGCCTTTAGGTTATTAATGTATAAATAATGTTCTGTTAGTGTGATTCGCTTCAAAAATAATTTCCTATGTAACTATTTTTAATTTTTTCTACTTATTGTTATTTAAAAGGAAAATATGAATTTCATAATTTTTTAGTCTTGTTTTTAATTTCATTAATAAGTTAATGTTTTATTAATTGGTTTATTCTTAGTGAAAAATAGTGCGAGCGAAAAAGATGCATAGAAAAGAATTGCGTGATTATCTGATACCCATTGGGAATGCTTTAAGGGATGCTGAACGCCTAATAAAATAAGAGGTACTTTTACGAATGAAAACAATACCAATAAAAAGCCTGCTGATGGGATTGTCTATTTCTGTGTTTATGACGGCGATGGCGTCAGCCATGCCGCTTGAAGAACAGTTTCAGTTAATGGCGGAAGATGAAAGCGAAAAAATCCGCTGCTTTGAACCTTCTTCACCTTTCCTGTATTGCCTTAAAGGAAGCGTATACAAAAAAGGTGGTATCAGGCTCATAGATAAGCAGGGTAATGAAGTGTATCAATTTTACTATTTTGATAATGGTCTCGACCCTGCGAGTGAAGGGCTATACCGAATTCGTCAGGGGGAAAAAATAGGTTATGCCAACGCCCAAACCGGAGAGATTGTGATTGAGCCGATTTATGATTGTGCATATCCATTTGAAAACAGTAAAGCCAAGGTAGGCAAGAAGTGTGAGCGACAAACCGACGGAGAACATAGCTGGTGGGTTGGGGGCGAATGGCAAGAAATTGTTAATCCACTGAGTAGGGAAAATTAGCGTTTTATTCATGTATTAACCTCAGGAATTTAACAAAAGTCACAATCTAAATATGATTTTAAAAGTTACTTAACTTGTTGAAATGAAAAATATTTGGTACTCAGATCACATTTTTTGAGGGTTTAGCGACTCTTGAAAACCATTCACCGCAAAAAACTAACCGCTTAATTCTGTATGCCACCACTCAAGGTAACTTTTCGCTTTTCCTGATAGTAATTTTTTACCATACCCACTATGGCAGAACTCAATTTTTTACATTCAAAATCATTCAACCACTGCCTATTAAAAAATCATTTGTTATTCATCGAAAACGATTAAAAACAACGTTTTCGCAGTTTAATAAACGGTAATTACGTATTAATGGCATGTTCGTTCTACCTCAGAAGGGTGTTCTATGAACAAAAATGGTATTTTAAAACACATTCCATGGATGATCCTCGGGATCATCGGTGCAATCTGTTTAGGGGTTGTCGCGCTAAGACGCGGCGAGCACATTAGTGCATTGTGGATCGTCGTCGCATCTGTGGCGGTGTACTTGATTGCTTATCGTTACTACAGCTTATATATCGCTAAAAAAGTGATGAAGTTGGACGAAACGCGTGCTACACCGGCGGTCATTAATAATGACGGCTTAAACTATGTTCCAACCAATAAAAACGTTCTGTTTGGTCACCACTTTGCGGCTATCGCAGGGGCGGGTCCATTAGTTGGGCCAGTATTAGCGGCTCAGGTGGGTTACTTACCAGGAACATTGTGGCTATTGGCTGGGGTTGTTCTTGCGGGTGCGGTACAGGACTTTATGGTGCTGTTTATCTCCTCACGCCGTAACGGTGCATCTCTTGGTGAGATAGTTAAAGAAGAATTGGGTCCAATCCCAGGTACGCTAGCACTGTTTGGCTGTTTCTTAATTATGATCATCATCCTCGCAGTATTGGCGCTGATCGTGGTTAAGGCACTGGCAGAAAGCCCATGGGGTGTGTTCACAGTTTGCTCCACTGTGCCGATTGCGCTCTTTATGGGGATATACATGCGCTATATCCGACCAGGGCGTGTGGGTGAAATTGCCGTTATCGGTATTGCACTGTTAGTCGCTTCTATTTGGTTTGGTGGTGTGATTGCTCATGACCCTTACTGGGGTCCAGCACTGACCTTTAAAGATACGACGATTACCTATGCATTAGTCGGTTATGCGTTTGTTTCCGCGTTACTGCCAGTATGGTTGATTTTGGCGCCTCGCGACTACTTAGCGACATTCCTGAAAATCGGGGTTATCGTTGGTTTGGCTGTAGGTATTGTTATCCTGAACCCTGAGCTGAAAATGCCAGCGGTGACACAGTTTGTTGATGGTTCTGGTCCAGTTTGGAAAGGTACACTGTTCCCATTCCTGTTCATCACCATTGCGTGTGGTGCGGTATCCGGTTTCCATGCCTTGATCTCTTCCGGTACGACGCCAAAACTGTTAGCGAACGAAAAAGACGCGCGTTACATCGGCTACGGTGCGATGTTAATGGAATCTTTCGTCGCTATCATGGCGTTAGTCGCAGCTTCTATCATCGAGCCAGGTCTGTATTTTGCAATGAACACCCCACCATCAGCATTAGGTATCACTATGCCTAACCTGCATGAGCTGGGTGGTCCAGATGGCGCTGCAATTATGGCGCAACTGAAAGATGTGTCTGTTCATGCGGCAGCAACGGTCAGTTCATGGGGCTTTGTCATTTCCCCAGAACAAATCATGCAAACAGCAAAAGACATTGGTGAGCCTTCGATTCTAAACCGTGCTGGTGGTGCGCCAACCTTAGCTGTCGGTATTGCGTTTGTATTCCACGAAATTATGCCAGCTGCCAACATGGGCTTCTGGTATCACTTCGGTATTCTGTTTGAAGCACTGTTTATCTTAACGGCTCTGGATGCGGGTACCCGTTCTGGTCGCTTTATGCTGCAAGATTTACTGGGTAACTTCGTGCCATTCCTGAAGAAAACCGATTCTCTGTTTGCAGGGATCATTGGTACAGCAGGATGTGTAGGTTTGTGGGGTTACTTACTGTATCAAGGCGTTGTTGACCCACTGGGCGGCGTTAAGAGCTTGTGGCCACTGTTCGGTATCTCCAACCAGATGCTGGCAGCGGTAGCGTTAGTCCTGAGTACGGTTGTATTAATTAAGATGAAACGCAGTAAATACATCTTAGTGACTGTGTTGCCAGCGGTATGGTTATTAATCTGTACTACATGGGCACTAGGACTGAAATTATTCAGTGATAATCCTCAACTGGAAGGTTTCTTATACTTAGCGAAATCTTACAAAGAGAAAATCGCCGCGGGTGGTGCTGAGTTAACGGCACAAGAAATTACTAATATGAATCACATTATTATTAATAACTACACTAACGCGGGTCTGAGTATTCTGTTCTTAGTGGTGGTTTACGGTATTATCTTCTACGGTATTCGAGTGGGAATGAAAGCCCATAAAAACCCAAATCGTACAGATAAAGAAACCCCTTATGTTCCTGTTCCTAAAGAGGGTGTGAAAGTGTCATCTTCACACTAAGAGCAGAATAATGCGTCGAGTTGAGTTTCACTCGAAACAGTAAGGGAAGCCCGACATTGTACGAAAAAACAATGTCGGGCATTTTGCCTTTGGAGATGGTTATGTTTGGAAACTTGGGTAAAACCGGTAAATATTTAGGGCAGGCGGCGCGTATGCTGGTGGGGATCCCCGATTACGATACCTATGTGCAGCATATGAAAGATAATCACCCCGATAAACCTGTGATGACCTATAAAGAGTTTTTCCGTGAACGACAAGATGCTCGCTACGGCGGCAGTGGTAAAGGCGGATTTCGCTGCTGTTAACCAACTTTCTTATCAATGAATGGCATGATGAGGGCAATAATGAAACCAATCAATGTAACGATTTTAACGGGCTTTTTGGGTGCAGGAAAAACCACGCTATTGAGCCACATTCTCAACGCGGATCATGGTCATAAAATTGCCGTGATCGAAAATGAGTTCGGCGAAGTTCCTATCGATAATGCGTTGATTGGTGACCGTGCCACGCAAATCACCACCTTAAGTAATGGCTGTATTTGTTGCAGTCGCTCTAATGAGTTAGAAAATGCGTTGTTGGATTTATTGGACGGTTTAGACAGCGGCAAACTCGATTTTGAGCGTTTAGTGATTGAGTGCACGGGAATGGCAGATCCAGGTCCGATTACACAAACATTTTTCTCCCATGAAGTACTGTGCGAGCGTTATTTATTGGATGGCATTATTACCTTGGTGGATGCGGTTCACGCCGATAAGCAACTTAATGATTTCGCCATTGCCCAAGCGCAAATTGGTTATGCTGACAGAATTCTTCTCACCAAAACCGACATTGAGCCAAATACCGATGCGCTGATTGAGCGTTTGCAGCGTATTAATGCCCGAGCACCGATTTATCCGGTGGTTCATGGGGATATTAATTTAGATTTGCTGTTAGATATTGACGGCTTTTTGCTGGATTCAAAGCTCAATGTTAAGCAACCGACGTTCCGTTTTGCCCCTAAGCAGCAAAATGAGGTGGGGTCGATTGTGCTGGAGTTTGATTATCCGGTTGAGCTGATGGCCGTCTCCCAAGTGATGGAAGATTTACTACTCGGTTTTGCAGATAATTTATTACGCTATAAGGGAATTTTATCCATTGTCGACGAGCCAAAACGCCTATTATTCCAAGGTGTTCAGCGCCTTTATAGTGCCGATTGGGATAGAGATTGGGGCGAAGATGAACCGCGCAGCAGCGTCCTCGTTTTCATCGGCATCGATCTCCCCGAAGCCGAAATTCGCGAAAAATTCGCCGCACTAGAAACCAGAAATTAAAATCAGAATCAAACTTATAGTAATCAGTAGTCAGAATAAAATTCAGAAATCAAAATTAAACTCAAAGTTATTAGCGCTGAAGGAAGGCGACAAACGCCAGCTATCCCTAGGAGCATACAAGAGTATGTGACTAGGGTAGCTAAGAGAAGTCAACGCACCAGCAGCGTTAAGAACGAAGAGTTTTGGAGGACATTATTTCGATTATTTGAATGTCTGTATGCCGCATAGAACCCGCCGCCAACGAACACAAGTTCGCAATCGACTGATCCACATCATCCGACACAATTCCGTCCGAGCCTCTTACACAGCTATTATCTAACGCCATCAATACGGCTTTGTATGCCGCACTTGCGCTGGTGGAGACTTTCATTGCACAGCTGTTTGATGCGCCATCACAGATCATGCCACTGACGTCGCCGATCATGCTTGAGATTGCCATTGCGACCACGTCATAGCGAGCTTCTAATAACCATGCAATCCCAGCGGCAGCACCCATTGCTGCGGTGGTTGCCGCACATAATGCAGAAAGTGCAGGCAGTTGGTTATGAATATAAATTGCCATTAAATGGGAGAGCATTAGCGCGCGAGCTAACTGTTCTTCGGTAGATTGCAGGTAATCTGCGGTGACAACAACTGGCATGGTGGCTGCAATACCTTGGTTACCGGAACCGGAATTACTCATGGCGGGCAATACCGCACCGCCCATACGTGCATCGGAGGCTGCCGTTGTGCGGATCATAATTTCGGATAATAAATCTTTGGACAATAAACCGCGGTCACGTTGAGCCTGCAATGTTTTACCAATATGCAGACCATAGCTATTACGCAAACCTTCTTGAGATAACGCATCATTTAAGTGTGCGGCTTCAAGAATGAAACGAATATCGTCTAATGGTGCTTGAGTTGCGAACTCATAAACCGCCTTAGCGGTGACTTTCGGTAAGCTGACATCGGTACCACAATCAACGGGATCCCGAGTTTCTGTTTTATTCTCAGTAATATCGAATAGAACCTGATCACCGTGGATAATTTTGACAATATGAGTGTGAGAGCCTGCGATGATCACCGTGGCAGAATCATTTTCGCTATAGGCTGTCGCTTCTGAATAAACAACATCATCACAAGGGGATTTAATATCAACGGTGATGGAACCGTCCACGAGCATCGCTTTACTGCGTGCAATCGCTTCAGGCGACGCGGATTTTAATACTTCTAACCCAGCATCAGCATCACCACCCACAGCACCTAGCGCCGCAGCAATCGGTAATCCCACCATTCCTGTACCCGGAACGGTGACACCCATACCATTTTTCATGAGATTTGGGGAAACAAATGCGGCAACGCGGATCACTGGCGATGACAAATAAGACGCTGCTTTTGCCGCTGCATAAGCAAGGGAAATGGGTTCAGTACAGCCCAGTGCAGGTTTAACGTCTTGTTTGACGGCATTGATAAAATATTGCCAGAGAAGTTCTTCAGTTTGCGTTGCCATGGTTATATCCCTAAAAGTCATGTGGTGATGGAATTATTTTAATGAAGAGGACGGAGAAAAACTTCACAATGTTTATGGATAAATGGGGATAAGAGAGAAAATTTATCTCTAATATGGTTTAGTGGGGGTAAATATTTTCAAATATGATGCCGATCACAAAAATCCTACCTATTTTCATAGGTAGGATACCGTAAGCTTAGCTTTCTAAATCGAGGCGTTTGCTTTGCCATTTACGTGAACGCCAGCGCCACGCATTGGTGAGCCCGCGAACCCACTCATCGACAAAGAATCCAATCCAGATACCGATTAACCCCATTTCCATTTTTATGCCAAGGAAGTAGCCCAATGGAATGGCGATCCCCCACATAAAGAGCACGGCGGTCAATAATGGGAACTTCGCATCACCAGAGGCACGAAGGGCGTTTACCATGACGATGTTGATAGTACGCCCCGGCTCTAAGAACACGGATAATAAGAAAATTGGCAGTAATAGCTGAATGATGCCTTGATCGTCCGTTAAGCTATCGAGGATTGGCGCGCGGAATAACCAGAACACAAACACCACGCCGATAGTGACGTAAAAGCCCCATTTCAAGCTCTTAAACGCACGACGATAGGCATCTTCAAAGCGCTTAGCGCCCACCAAATGCCCAACCATAATCTCATTACCAATACTGATGGAAATTCCAAACAGCATAATAAATAGGGAAAGCTGGAAGTAGAGGGTTTGCGCCGCAAGGGCAGTTTCACCCATTAAGCCGATAAAGGCGGATGCGGTCATAAAGTGCAGGATCCACACCAAGTTTTCGCCTGCTGCTGGTAAACCAATATGCAGGATTTTACTGAGCATTTTGCTGGACCAGCGGATCAGCATCATCGGGGTAAACTTGATCCTTAAACCATAGAATAGTAGGCAGAACAGTAAAATGACCGCTACAACGCGCCCAACCACCGTTGACCATGCAACGCCTTCCAGACCGTATTGTGGTAAACCAAAGAAGCCATACAGCACAATCATATTACCAATCACGGTAATGATGTTGGCAATCAACGTGACCCACATCGCCGGCTGAGCTTTACCATAAACGCGTAAACAAGCCGCGAGAATGATGGAGATCGCCTCTGGAATTAAACAGATACCCAAAATGTGCAAATACGCGTACCCATCATCCATTAAATGGGATGGAGTATTCATAATGGTCAGAATTTTGTAGCCAAAAAAGAGCGCAATTAAGGCGCTGGAGAAACCTAATATAAAGTTAAAGGCGATGGAAATATGAATTGCTTGGCTGGCTTTATCACGGCGACCTGCACCCAAATATTGAGCGATAACGACGCTACATCCTACGCTAATAAAGTTAAAGATAGTAATAAATAGGTCAAAGACCTGATTCCCGACCCCCATTGCGGCGAGGTAGGCAGTCGATACATGGCTCACCATATAGGTATTAATTAATAAGGTGGCCAAATGAAGGAAAATATCAATAAAGATTGGCCAACTGAGGGAATAGAGTGACCTCTCAGTGACATCGGGCTGATGCATTAAGAACCTTTGTATTCGTTGAAATTAGAGAAAAGAACGAGATTTGCTCGGATTCTACCTCTAATTGATAAAGTAACCTAGTAATAAAAGTCGGAACTTTTTAGATAATTAGGCTTTGTTTAATCTATATAAATTTGTTATTGATATGTGTCTTGTATTTGAAATATGACATCAGAATGACCGAGGAGTCACAATGACAAAAATTAAAACAGCAATAGTGGGTTACGGCAATATAGGTCGTTATGCACTAGAAGCTGTTCAAGCCGCTGATGATTTCGAATTAGTCGGAATTGTACGCCGTAATACCCAAGATATTCCAGCGGAATTAGCCGGATATAAAGTGGTTGATGACATCGAAAAATTAGATGGTGTGGATGTTGCGTTACTTTGTTCCCCTACACGCGCTATCGGAACTTTAGCAGAGAAAATCTTAAGCCTAGGGATTAATACTGTAGATAGCTTCGATGTACATTCGGATATCGTGGCATTAAAACATCAGCTTGATAGTGTCGCGAAGAAACATAACAGTGTGTCAATTGTATCGGCAGGCTGGGATCCAGGTTCTGACTCCATCATGCGTACCTTGATGCTGGCAATGGCACCAAAAGGGGTGACTTACACGAACTTTGGACCAGGCATGAGCATGGGGCACAGTGTAGCTGCGAAAGCGGTTGATGGCGTGAAAGATGCGCTTTCAGTCACCATCCCTCTAGGCACTGGTGTCCATCGCCGTATGGTGTATGTTGAGCTGGAAGCGGGGGCAAGTTTTGATGATGTGGTGCGTGGGATCAAGCAAGATAGTTATTTCTCTTCCGATGAAACCCATATTCGCCAAGTAGATAGCATTGATGCCTTAAAAGATGTGGGGCACGGCGTTCAAATGACCCATAAAGGGGTTTCCGGTGCGACGCATAATCAGTTATTCGAATACTCAATGCGCATCAATAACCCTGCATTAACATCGCAGTTTATGGTATCGGCCGCACGAGCAACCATGAAACAGCCTGCGGGAGCTTATACCGTTATTGAAATCCCACCAGTGAATTTCCTGCAAGGTGATTTAGATAGTTTAATCGCTAAGCTGGTTTAATTTTTAAATCGCTTTAATCACTGATTAATGGTGCGCAGCATAATAAATAGCATTGCTACCGCGTACCATTTTCTCTCCTCGCTTTTTATTTTATTCCCCTTCAGAATAATGCCATTATTTAGGATTGGTACGATATAAGCATATAAGAGTCTCAGCGGAGAAATGGAATGGAAACACCAAAGGAAAAGAAACCGGTTACGAATAAAAATAAAGGGCGCCAATCCTCAGCGGCAAGCTTTTTCCCTAAAAATAAAGGGGTAAAAAGCGTCAAAGAGACCCAAAATTCATTTAGTGTCATTCGTGCTTTTTCAAAAATGATAAATTATGGATTTTCAATATTCTATGTGGGTTTTATTATTTCAGTTTGGTTTTTTCCTGAAAATTACAGTATCGAGATTATTTATAACCTCACGCTGATCCTTATATTCGAGTTTATTCTGGTGCACTCCGGCGTATTTATGTCGGTATTTAAGAATTTTTTTTGTGATATTAGGATTTGCCTTGGTTTATGGTCTTTTTGCACTGGCCATTAATATGTCAGTTCTGGGAGATTCTCCTGTCATTTTATATCTCTACAGTGCGACGGTGGTAAACCGGATGCTGTTTGGATTAACCAGTCGAACCGACCAAGAACGCCAAGAAAACATGGGTTATTCCGCCTTAATGGCAATGAACTTTATGTTTAGTATCTTTACTGCGCTGTTGTTATCGTGGATGGTGCCGTATGGAGGGCTTACTCCAGAGTATCTTGAATCCATTCATTATTTAGATTCTATTGGTACGGGCGGGGAGTTCCCTGAAAAGCCGCATGTGGCGTTTGCGTTTGGCGTGCTCTATTTTTCGTTACCTGTTGTTTTGCCAGCATTATTTGGGCTAATGAGTTTACGCAAAAAGAAAAAAGACCAAATTACCGATGTGGATAGCCAATAAGTTGAATAGTAGATAGAAAGAAAAACGCCTACCGAAGTAGGCGTCCTGGTGTTGGCAAAAATAAAGTAAAACAGAAAATACAGAATGAAAATTAGCGAGTTATTGATTTAAATTGCTGTGTGGTCTCTTTCAATGCCACTTCTGTCGGTAAGCGTTCCATAGAACTTGCACCGTAGAAGCCATGGCAATCAGGGCAGTGCGCTAAAATATATTCTGCATCTTCCGGCGTGGCGATAGGACCACCGTGGCACAGAATAATCACATCATCACGCACAGATTTTGCGGCTTTCGCCCAATCATTGATAAGTTCAACGCAATCCGCCAGTGTGACAGCGGTTTCCGCACCGATGTTACCACCAGTGGTTAGACCCATGTGTGGCACAATAATATCCGCACCTGCCTGTGCCATTGCAATGGCATCTTCACGGCTAAAGACGTATGGCGTGGTTAATAACCCTTTTTCATGCGCCATGCGGATCATATCGACTTCTAAACCGTAACCCATGCCTGTTTCTTCTAAATTGGCACGGAAGTTACCGTCAATCAGCCCGACGGTTGGGAAGTTTTGTACCCCAGCAAAGCCAGTCGCCTTGATATCATCAAGAAATTTATCGAACTGACAGAATGGGTCTGTACCGTTAACTCCAGCAAGCACAGGGGTGTGCTTCACGACTGGGAGAACTTCTTTCGCCATATCCATCACGATTTCGTTGGCATTACCATAAGCCAGCAGGCCGGCGAGAGAGCCGCGTCCTGCCATACGGTAACGACCTGAATTATAAATAACGATTAAGTCGATGCCACCGGCTTCTTCACATTTAGCGGACAGACCAGTACCTGCGCCACCGCCAATGATGGGTTCTCCACGAGCAATCATCTCTCTGAAATTTTTCAGTAAGTCTTCGCGGTTATGTTTCATTGATGAACCTCTACTTGTTTACTATTTTCTGGTGTAATTCAATTACCTGCTCACAGAATTCAGGTGAATTAATGTGATGCGGGCTTAATATTAATTGTCGTTTTTCTGTCGTGACTAAGTGCTGTGTTAATGCGTCGATAAAGGCTTGATCTGCCTGCGGATCCCAAAATGGCGCTCCGTCGATATCTAATGCGGAAAAACCGGCTGTTGGGATAATAAAGCGAATTTCGCCTTCACAAGCATTCAGCTTTTCTGCAATCCAATGTCCCATCTGACGGTTCTCTTCTACTGTGGTTCTCATCAGTGTGACTTGGGCATTATGGTGATAAAACTGTCTATCTTTATACTGTTCTGGCACGGTGGAAGGGCGACCAAAGTTCACCATATCCAACGCACCGCAAGATAATACGCAAGGTGTTTGGGTTCGCGCGATGGCACCAAAGCGGTCTTCATCGCACGCCAATACGCCACCAAACAGGTAGTCGCACACTTCCGTGGTGGTGATATCCAAAACAGAATCTAATAAGCGGCTATCAATCAATTTTTCCATGGCTTTGCCGCCACTTCCCGTTGCATGGAATACTAGGCAGTCATGGTCGTGTTCTAATTTTGCCGTTAATTGCTGGACGCAAGGGGTGGTGACACCAAACATGGTTAAGGCAATAGCGGGTTTATTTTCAGCGGTATCGCCTTCACCGTTATCAAACCAGACTGCGCCGGCAATTTGGTTGGCCGCATTTTTCAGGACTTTACGTGAAATAACATTGAGTCCAGAAACATCCGTGACGGAGTACATCATGGAGATATCACTTGCGCCGATATACCCGGAAATATCTCCCGAGGCCATGGTGGAGACCATGAGTTTTGGCACACCGACAGGTAAAATTTGCATTGCTGGTGTAATCAGTGCCGTCCCCCCTGAGCCGCCTAGCCCAAGTATTGCGGCGACGTCAGTTTGTGCAGCAAGATAGAGGCTGAAGGCTTGTGCCATCGCTTCTATCGCTTTTCCTCGATCCCCGCAGAAAATGGCACCAGCGCCTTGAGGGTGGAAACTGGCAACCATTTCGGCGGTGACATCCGCATTTTTTTCTAATAATGATGGCTGAGTACTCAAGTCAACGGTACGTACAGCAAGCCCTGCATTTTTAATTAAGTCACTGACATAAAAAAGTTCAGCGCTTTTGGTGTCTAGGGTACTTGCAACATAAATAAAACCCTGATGCTTTGGCATAGAAAAATCCTTTGTTTTTTTATGTAACGTTGTTTGGTTACTTAATATGTGTAGGGTGTGTTGAATTTTTCATCTCAATGAGACTATAGTATCATTTACGATAAGTCAATAATGAGACTACAGTCTCATTATTGGCGTTATCTGCTTGGTTCTTTAGACGATGACTTGTATCTTGTTGATAAAACATTATAAATAGAGTGGTTATCATAAAATAGTTAAATCAGAATAATGGTTTTTGTCCCTGAATATTTAAATATAATGATTTACCGTGCTGTATTTATAGCGTAATTTCGAAAGCGAGCACACGACATACTCGTCAGATGATTAAGAATGCTTATCGGCGAATATGTACTGTGAAAGATATTGTCTACACTCATAGAAAGGCGATTTTAAGGATAAAGACATGCCACTGAGCCATCTCATGCCAGACTATAAAGGAACGCGCAAACGTACCTATAACTTACTCGTGTCAACGGCAGTTGAGCTATTTGAAAAAGGGGCAATGCCGTCAGTATCTGAGTTAGCAATGGAAGCGGGCGTTTCGCGTGCGACTGCGTATCGTTATTTTCCAACGCAAAGTGACCTGATTGCCGCGACGGTGAATGTTAGCCTCGGTCCTATTTTGACGTGGAAGCCGCAAAGCGAAAAAACAGAAGAGCGAATTGATGAACTGTTACGCTATGCATTCCCGCGTATGTTTGCTCACGAAGGGGTTTTGCGTGCGGCGTTACAAACATCACTTCAACAGTGGGCGCTTGGGCGTTCATCACCTTCACCAGAACCTGAAGAGAAACGATTAGAGCGTGGTAATCGTAAAGATATTTTGGCGATGGTGACATCACCGATGAAATCTGAGTTCCCGAATGAAGTGATTGATAAAGTCATCAAAGCGTTTTCCGTGATCTACGGTTCGGAAATTTTCTTGGTATTAAAAGATATCTGGAAACTGGATAATGATCAGGTAACTGAAATCGCCCAATGGATGGCAAAAGCGATTATTAATCAAGCTACTGCGGATAAGCAGCAGATTGAAAAACCATAGACATTTCCCCCTCTCAAATTCGCCTAATATCCTCCTGTCTATAGGGGGATTTTATGCCCTTCGTAGGATTATCGGTTAAACCTTCACGAAAAACAGGCATGACGCTCATTTCAGCATTCTTAGCCTCATGAGCTTGAATGATTGTGATATAACTTAATCTCATGATTAATTATATCAATGGTTACTGTCCGATGATAAAGCTGATAAAAATGAGTGTTGGGATCATTCTTTGTGCCATTGTTGGCGGCTCACTCACTTATATCGGCATTCCCTTAGCGTTGATGTTCGGTCCGATTATCGCCATTATTATTTTCCATCGTTTTGGTTTCTCATTCCCCACTCCTAAACACACTATTACTTTTGTTCAAGTGACGCTCGGAACCTCTGTAGGTCTGATGTTTAATCAAGTGTCGCTGAAGGATGCAGATAACTTATTGCTACTGTTATTGATGTTGGTGGTCTGTTTAGCCGTGCAGTTTTCATTTAGTTTTTTTTGGTTTCACCGCAAGGTCGGGTGGACAAAACAAGAAGCGATGTTGGGCTCAGTGCCTGGAGCGATGGCGGCCATCCTTGCCTTAACGGATCACACCCATACGCCGCCGCAAAAAATTGTTATCTCCCATACTATCCGTTTAATCATCCTTATTTTATTGGCAGGTTTAGTGGTAGGAAGTGAGGGCGATCCTCAGCCACTAATTGAATGGCCAACGTTAACGCTTGAATCCACGTTCTGGTTATTGGTGATTGTGACGGTGGGTGTGGTAGTCGGGATGTTTTTGCAACGCCTGCGAGTACCGGCGCCTTTTATGTTAACGTCCCTCGGTGCGGCAACGTTAATTCAAGGTTGGATTGATGTTCAGCTCCATTTCCCATTGATGCTGACTGAACTGAGTATGGTTTTAATTGGGATGAATATTGGTAATCATTTCATTGTATTCCCGCTATCCGCGCTGATAAAAAATATCTACTCTTCAGCCCAAGTGGTGATCATCAATATTATTTTGACCTTTTTGATCACGGTGTTTGCTGCGTGGATCACGGGATATGATATTGCGGTGTTATTGTTGGCTTGGGCTCCGGGAAGTATGGAAGCCATGACTTTCGCGGCAATAACGATGAATTTGGATGCTGGCTTTGTCATGTCCAACCATATTATTCGGATGGTGATTATCCAAACGATTCCATCGGTAGTACTGTTTTGGCAGGAGCGAAAAGGGAAGAAAGAGGGATAAGGAGGAAACATGTATCGATGTGGATTATAAAGGGCATCGACATGTTTCCGCTGGGATTTTAGGCTTATTTTACGTAAGCAAATAGCCCTAAAGAGTCTCTTGCCAAAGATTGGCATTTAAACTCTTGAGTCAATGGAATACCTTTTAAATCATCGTAGCTTTCTTTATTCAGCTTACTCATTTTATCGGAGTTGTAATTTCCCAAATCCCATTTATTACTTTTCGCAAAGTAAACAATGGCGCGTTCAATTTCTCTGTCAGGAATTTGGGAATAGCCGCAATCATATTTTAAATAAATAAATACAGCGGTCAGATCAGCGAGGTCTTCAGCTTCATTGGTAGAGAGTGCTTTGGCGGTATTGGTTAGCCCCAAAAGCATCATTAAGCATGACATCAATATAAATTTTTGCATTCGATATTCATCTGGTTTTTATGTCAAGTAACATTAGCATAAGAACATACTCGCATTACATCAAGTTGCCTGATTTCTTTATGACTACGATGTACTCTATAGATACTAAGCACTTTAGATTATTTTGTGTATAGATTCGTTAGTCAATTCTAACTTTCTTAAATCTATGTAATAAACCCATATTAGATGCATGGGTTTATTGACCTTCCTGTAAGGGGAAGCTTTATCATCCCAATCATTAAACCACGTTTTGCTTGGCAAGGGCAATTTCAGACTTGTCATACCGTGCTCACTGATTGTTGATTTTGATAAATAAAAGGAAGGTTATCTATGTTACGTCGTGATTTTCTGAAGCTGAGTGCTATCGCTTATGCTGCGAGCGCACTGCCAGTTTGGAGCCGCATGGCTGTTGCTGCTGGGAATTATCCCACATTGGCTATTCCACCACTTGTAGAACCGGATGCACAAGGGAATATTCAAATCGCTATCAAGCAAGGTATTTCACAGTTTGTACCGGGCAAGAAAACTACAACGTGGGGATATAACGGCGATTTATTGGGTCCAGCACTTAGCCTGAAAAATGGGCAGTCAGTAAACATTAATATCACCAACCAATTACCTGAAGAGACAACCGTACACTGGCATGGATTGGAAATTTCCGGCGAGCAAGATGGTGGACCTCAAGCGATTATCGCTCCCGGTGCTAGCCGTAAAGTCAATTTCACTCTCAACCAACCTGAAGCCACTTGCTGGTTCCATCCTCATACTCACGGAAAAACTGGTTACCAAGTGGCGATGGGACTAGCGGGATTAGTGCTTGTTAAAGATGAAGACAGCCAAAAACATAGCTTACCGAGCGAGTGGGGCGTCGATGATATTCCCGTTATTCTGCAAGATAAGCGCTTAAAAGATGACGGACAAATTGATTATCAATTAGACGTCATGAGTGCTGCCGTGGGCTGGTTTGGGGATATGATGCTAACCAACGGAGCGGTTTATCCTAAACATGTTGCGCCGAAAGGTTGGATCCGCCTGCGTTTACTCAACGGTTGTAACGCACGTAGCTTGAATGTATCGACCAGTGATGGGCGTAAAATGTATGTGGTGGGCAGTGATGGAGGATTACTGGCTGAACCTATCGCATTAACTGAATTACCGATTTTAATGGGCGAACGCTTTGAAGTATTGATTGATGCCTCTGACGGTCGTTCCTTCGACCTTGTCACTTTACCTGTTGGGCAAATGGGAATGACCATCGCGCCATTTGATCAGTCACTGCCTGTTTTACGCATTGAAACTACCTTGAGTGCGGGAGCTGGAAAATTACCTGAGCAATTAGCAACGATTGCTGCCATTCCTTCACTGACGGGGCTAAATCGCCGTAAATTCCATTTGATGATGGATATGCGCTTGGATATGCAAGGCATGATGATGCTGCGCGAAAAATATGGTCCGCAGGCGATGGGGAACATGGGGGGGCATGGCGGTATGATGGGGAATATGGATCATTCCAATATGAATGGTAGCAATATGGGAAGTGGAAACATGAACCATGGCAATATGAATAACAGCAATATGGGTCATGGCAATATGGCAGCCGGTACGCAAAGTAATGGCGGTCATTGCGGTATGGGGACAGGTGATCTGGATATTCATAATGCGAATACCATCAATGGACAAGTTTTCTCAATGACACACCCTGCGTTTAATGCGCCGCTAAATCAGCAAGAGGTTTGGGTGATTTCAGGGCGTGGCGATATGATGCTGCACCCATTCCATGTTCACGGAACGCGTTTTAGGATCCTTAAAGAAAATGGTCGCCCGGTTGAACCGCATCGCCAAGGCTGGAAAGACATTGTGAAAGTGGAAGGGCAAGTGAGCGAAGTCTTAGTGGAATTTAAACATACTGCGACGCCACAGCACCCTTATATGGCACATTGTCACTTACTGGAGCATGAAGATACTGGCATGATGATGGGCTTTACCGTAGGTTAAGGTCATCGAAACTGGCAGTGGCGATGTGGTCACTGCCATTTGTTTTGTCGTCGCGTCTTTGTGTGGCTTATGTTAAAATTACGCGCTTTCCTTTCCCATACATGCGTAATAGATGATGAAACATACTCTGGATGTAATGATCTCTGAAGAAGAGATTGCTCAAAGAATCAGTGAATTAGCAGACAGCATTAGTGCTCATTACCAAGACAAACAAGGTGATTTAGTGCTGGTTGGTCTGTTAAAAGGCTCCTTCATTTTTATGGCAGATCTATGCCGTAAAATCACCGTACCTCATGAAGTTGATTTCATGACCGTATCAAGCTACGGCAATGCAATGACATCAAGCCGTGATGTGAAAATCGTGAAAGACTTAGATGAAGATATTCGCGGTAAGCATGTGCTGATCGTTGAAGATATCATTGACTCAGGCAACACGTTAAATAAAGTCCGTGAAATTTTTGGCCTGCGTGAGCCTGCATCTGTGGCAATCTGTACTCTGTTGGATAAGCCTTCTCGCCGTGAAGTGGATGTACCGGTTGAGTGGATTGGTTATTCAATCGAAGATAAATTCGTTGTCGGTTATGGTATCGACTACGCGCAGCAGTATCGCCATCTGCCGTACATTGGGCATGTCACTCTGCTGGAAGAGTAAGTTTTTTAAACTGTATTCTTAGCAATAAAAAGAGCAGCCTAGGCTGCTCTTTTGCTATTTTATTTTCGAAAGATTATTTTTTCTGTGTGAGCTTAGAGATAGCCTCACGATAACCTAACTCTAACTTCTCGCGGCTATCTGAGGTAATGTGTAAGTCGTGTAAGCGACCATTATTGATACCGTAAACCCAGCCGTGGATCATGATTTTCTGACCACGTTTCCATGCGGATTGCATGATAGTGGAGTGACCTAAGTTATACACTTGCTCAACCACGTTTAATTCGCAAAGACGATCTAAGCGCTCGCACGGTTTCAGTTCACCTAACATAGAGCTATGGCGATACCAGATATCTCGAATGTGTAATAACCAGTTATTGATCAGACCCAATTCGGTGTTATCCACCGCTGCTTCAATACCACCACATCCATAGTGACCACAGATAATAATGTGTTCGACTTCCAGAACATCAACCGCATACTGAATAACTGATAAACAGTTTAAGTCCGTATGGATAACTAAGTTCGCCACATTACGGTGAACGAAGAGATCCCCAGGGGCTGCGTTGATCAGTTTTTCGGCAGGCACTCGACTGTCTGAACAGCCGATCCATAGAAATCTTGGTTTTTGAGCTTTTGATAATTCTTTAAAGAATTCAGGATCTTTTTCTTTTACAGACGCTGACCATGCTTCGTTATTAGCAAACAGCTCTTCAATTTTTCTCATCATGACTTATAGCCTAGTTGTGTGACTTTGCGATAAAATCTTATACAGCATTTATTGATTAAATAATAATTAGTTATACTAATTTCACATCTATGATGAACCACTCATTTATACATGACAACCCTCATTAAGGGGGATGTTGAATAATATATTGTTAAATTATTATCACTTTTCTGCATAACATCCGACAGGAAAAAGTGGCATCATTAATCTATATTGCCTCCAAACAGCCCCAAGAATAAAGGTATTTTTAATATATGACTTACGCACTCGAACTATCGCAGCTGACCAAAACCTATGCAGGTGGCGTGAAAGCGTTGCGTGGCATTGATTTAAGCGTGGAAGATGGTGATTTCTATGCCTTACTTGGACCGAATGGTGCAGGAAAATCAACAACGATTGGCATTATTAGTTCATTGGTCAACAAAACCAGTGGCTCAGTGAAAGTGTTTGGCTATGACTTAGATAAGCAAGTTGTACTGGCTAAACAGCAACTTGGGTTAGTGCCTCAAGAGTTCAACTTTAACCCGTTTGAAACGGTCTTACAGATTGTTTTAAACCAAGCGGGTTATTATGGTGTTCCTCGTAATGTGGCAAACCAGCGCGCTGAGCAATATCTTACTCAGTTAGATTTGTGGGAGAAACGTAATGAGCGTGCGCGTAATTTATCCGGTGGGATGAAACGCCGCCTGATGATAGCTCGCGCCTTGATGCATCAACCAAAACTGTTGATCCTCGATGAGCCGACAGCCGGTGTTGATATTGAACTGCGTCGTTCTATGTGGACGTTCCTGAAAAAGCTGAATGCGCAGGGTACCACCATTATTTTGACCACTCACTATCTGGAAGAAGCGGAAATGCTGTGCCGTAATATCGGGATCATTCAGCATGGTGAGCTGGTGGAAAATACCAGCATGAAGCAGCTTTTAAGCCAGCTAGAGTCAGAAACGTTTATTTTCGATTTAATGCCAAAAAGCCCAATTCCAAGCTTAACGGGGTATGAATCCCGTTTAGTAGATACGTCAACTCTCGAAGTGGATGTGAAGCGTGAGCAAGGGCTCAATGGTGTCTTCAGCCAGTTAAGTGACCAAGGAATTCAAATTTTGAGTATGCGCAATAAGGCTAACCGCCTTGAAGAGCTGTTTGTCAGTTTAGTGAAGAAAGATAACCAAGTTTCAGAGCAGGAAGGTGCGCAATGATCTCGCTATATTGGGTTGCCTTAAAAACGATTTGGATCAAAGAGGTCACTCGCTTTGGTCGTATCTGGGTGCAAACGTTGCTGCCACCTGTAATCACCATGTCGCTCTATTTTGTGATTTTCGGAAATTTAATTGGTTCACGAATTGGCGATATGGGCGGTGTAGACTACATGCAGTTTATTGTCCCTGGTCTTATTATGATGGCGGTGATCACTAACTCATACTCCAACGTCTGTTCGTCATTTTTTGGTTCTAAATTCCAGAAAAATATTGAAGAGTTGCTCGTTGCTCCCGTACCGACTCACGTGATTATCGCCGGTTTTGTTGGCGGTGGGGTTGCGCGTGGGATTTTAGTCGGATTCTTGGTGACTATCGTATCTCTGTTCTTTATCCCATTGCAGGTTCATTCATGGTCAATGGTGGTGATCACGCTGTTATTAACAGCGATTGTGTTCTCCCTTGCGGGTCTGTTAAATGCGATTTTTGCTAAAACCTTCGATGATATCAGCATTGTTCCAACATTCGTTTTAACGCCACTGACCTATCTGGGTGGGGTTTTCTATTCGTTATCTTTACTGCCGCCATTCTGGCAGGCTGTCTCTAAACTCAACCCGATTGTGTATATGATAAGCGGCTTTAGATATGGCTTTTTAGGCATTGCGGATGTGTCCATCGTCGTGACTTTGAGCGTATTAATGGTGTTTTTAATTATCTTCTATGCTTTGACATGGTATTTAATTGAACAAGGTCGCGGGTTAAGAAGTTAACCTAGCAAATCGGCTGAGCTGAGGTTGGAATAAATGTCCCTAAAGGAAAATCAATTTATTGATTTTCGCCTGATAACACAAAGAGGGAAAAACCACGCTTTTATCCCTCTTTGTCATCAACGTAATGCCCCTAATAGGGGCATTTCTATATTAAATTAGGCGACTTGTACCGGTACCGCTTTAGCAATCCGGCTCATGGTGTTGTTCGCATCAAAGTAAGCCACTTTGGGGTGATGCTGGCGGGCTTCTTCATCAGGTAACATACCGTAAGTACAAATAATCAGCTTATCACCAACCGCCGCACGGCGTGCAGCAGCACCATTGACAGAGATAATTTTAGAACCGCGTTCCCCTGCAATCGCATAGGTTGAAAAACGTTCGCCATTATCCACATTATAAATATCGATAGCTTCGTATTCTAAAATGCCAACGGCATCTAAAAAATCCTGATCGATGGCGCAAGAACCTTCATAGTGAAGATCAGCTTGAGTGACGGTGGCACGGTGAAGTTTGCCTAATAGCATTTTTCTTTGCATTTCTTCTTCCTTATTCTTCCTCATTGCTGCCACAGCGTTGTTAGCTGTGTGCTCTTACCTAGTCACATTTATTCTTCCTCATTGTATGCCACAGCGTTGTTGGCTGCGCTCTCTTGCCCTAGTCACATACTTATGTATGCTCCTAGGGTCGCGTTTACTTGCCGCCTAGCTGTGACAGCAATGAGTTTGAATAAATATTAGGTAACTTGAATCTAAAGTATTTTGTTTTTAAGCGATATCGAGCGGTAACTCGACTTGCAGATTGTCGATTAAACGGGTTTGACCTAACCATGCAGCCATTAAAATCACGGCGCGGCGGCTGGAAACCGTCAGTTCGCCGAGGTTATCGGCATCGCGAATAAAGAGTTCGTCAGGGGTAAATCCTGCTTGGCGCAAAGATTCTTCCATTTCACTAATTAAACCGGTTGCTGCCGCGGGAGAGTCCGCGAGCTTCTCACCTGCTTTTTGCATAATCGCAAACAGCTGAGGGGCGATTTTTAGCTCATCGGCAGACAGATTATTATTGCGTGAACTCAGGGCTAAGCCATTCTTAGCGCGAACGATAGGGACACCGACAACCTGAATATCGAAAGAAAGGTCAGTCACCAATTTACGCACTAACTGAAGCTGCTGATAATCTTTTTCACCAAATAATGCAATATCAGGCTGCACGAGATTAAACAGCTTGGTCAGTACTGTCGCAACGCCACGAAAATGCCCTGGGCGGCTAGCACCTTCTAACATGGTAGAAATTTCAGGTACTTCAACGTAACTTTGGTTGTCCATACCTTCAGGGTAAAACTCGGCGGCAGACGGTGCGAAAACTAAATCGACACTTTTACGTTTCAATTTTTCGCAATCTTCCTGCAAGGTACGAGGGTAATTGGCTAAATCGGATTGACGGTCAAACTGCATTGGATTGACAAAAATGCTGGCAATGACAATGTCGGCTTGCTGTTTAGCTTGGTCAATCAGTGTCAGGTGCCCATCATGTAAATTGCCCATCGTTGGGACAAACGCAATACGTTTGCCTTCTTGTTTCCAGCGACGAATTTCACGGCGCAAGATTGGCGATGTTTCAACGATCCGCATACTTCCCATCCTTATCGTTATATTTCATACAGAATTACGAAAATGAGTGAGCGTCACTCGGGTAAATTTCTTGCTCAACTTCTTGAATATATAGGCGAATAGCATCGTGAATATTGCCTGCTTCAGCCAAAAAGTTTTTCGCAAATTTTGGTGGTTTGGCGGTGATCCCTAACGCATCATGCATCACGAGAATTTGCCCGTCAGTGCCATTACCGGCACCAATTCCAATGACAGGTAACAGTAATTCTTCAGTGACTTGGTTCGCAAGGGATGTCGGTACGCATTCAAGAACCAACAGCTGAATGCCTGCATTCTCGAGAGCAATCGCATCTTTGATAAGCTGATTGGCAGTGACTTCATCACGACCTTGGACTTTATAGCCCCCAAGTACATTTACCGCTTGTGGCGTTAAGCCTAAGTGACCGCAGACTGGTACGGAACGTTCACACAGCATTTTGACGGTTTCACATAGCCAGCTGCCACCTTCGATTTTCACCATATTCGCACCAGCTTGCATCAAAATAGCGGCATTGGCACAGGCTTGCTCAGGCGTGGCATAACTCATAAAAGGCATGTCGGCGATGATAAATGCGTTAGGGGCGCCTTTACGTACGCAACGAGTGTGGTAAGCAATCTGCTCGACAGTGACAGGAAGGGTACTGGTTTCGCCTTGGATAGTCATACCTAAGGAATCACCAACCAGCATCACTTGGATACCTTGCTCAGCAAACAGTTGAGCAAAACTGGCATCGTAGGCTGTAATGGTAGCGAATTTGTGTTTCTCTTTTTTATATTGACACAAATCAGCGAGAGAAATGGGTTTCATTAAAATAACCTCCGGAAATGATTTCTCTTATGACCATACCTGAACGAGGTTAAACACATTAGGAATTTATTCCCAAAGCATTAGGCCATTTCGAGGGACGTGTGTAAGTCTTTCTGACAGTTTTTCACCATCAGGAAAAATCAGGGAAGGGGTAATATCACTGAGCGGATAAAGCATAAATTCACGCTCTTTTAGCCCATAGTGTGGAACAGTTAAGCGCTCGGTGTGGATCACTCGATTGCCAAACAGCATGATATCGAGATCTAATGTTCTCGGTCCCCAGCGCTCATCTTTGCGAACGCGCCCTAAATCCAGTTCAATTTTTTGGGTATGATTGAGTAAGTCTTCAGGTTCAAGTTCGGTTTCCAGCAAAACAGCCAGATTGAGAAAATCAGGTTGATCCTGTGGGCCGAGGGGTTTAGTTCGATAAATAGAGGAAGTGCTCACAACGCGAGTGCTTGGAATCGCCTCTAATGCGGCAATCGCTTGTTGTGCTTGCTTCAGTGGCTCGCCTAAGTTGCTGCCAATGGCAATGTACACTTGCTCCATCTCTTTATCTCTCTATCTTAATCTCTCTATGGTGATCACAGCGACCGCTTAAGCCGCTGCGATGAATACCATTATGATTTATTCGGTTTTCTATTACCGGATTGTGATGAACGATGCGGACGCTGGCGGCGACGAGTTGGCGCACTACCGAGCTCCGAGATCATTTCACGCTGTTTCTGGGCATTGGCTTGTTGGAAGTCATTCCACCATAAAGCGAGTTCTTGTAGCTCATTACGGTGTTCCACATTGGCTCTAAGCTCTAATAAATCAAAGGCAGCACGGAATTTCGGGTGCTCCATCAATTTATTCGCACGACGCCCTTGGCGACGAGGTAAGCGTAATTGCAACATCCAGATATCACGCATGGTGGTGGTGATACGTTTTGGGATTGCAATAGAGCGGCACTGTTCATCCAGTACATCATTCATTGCCAGCGCAAAGGCATCATAGTAAGCAAGACCGCCTTCCTGTGATAGTTTTTCTGCGTGTTCAGTGACGGGATACCATAACATGGCTGCAAATAAAAATGCAGGATTGACGCGCTTATCATTTTTTAGTCTGAAATCGGTGTTTTTTAACACTTGTTCAATGACTTTTTCCATTGGTGAATCACCATTCTCAGTGAAGCGGCTCGCAATCACAGGGAACAGTTGTTCAAACAGATGGTACTGATTCAGCATTTTATAGGTGGCGTAGCCATAGCCGGCTTGAAGTAATTTTAATGACTCTTCAAACAGTCGCGCAGAAGGGATTTCACGCAGCAATGGGGCTAAGCGATGAATCGGCTCTGCGGTATTTGGCTCGATACGCATATTCAGCTTACAGGCGAAACGCACGGCGCGGATCATCCGAACGGGATCTTCACGGTAGCGTGTTTCTGGGTCGCCAATCAGACGAATGACGCCTTCTTTTAAGTCTTGTAATCCATTGACGTAATCGCGTACGGAGAAATCATCAATGTTGTAATACAGGCTATTTACAGTAAAGTCACGGCGGATAGCATCTTCTTCAATGGAACCGAAAATATTGTCGCGAAGCAGCATGCCATTTTGCGCTTGAGATGACAGATTTTTATCATCGACTTCTTGGTCGTGGTGACCGCGGAAGGTTGCAACTTCAATAATTTCTGGACCAAACATAATGTGCGCAAGGCGGAATCGACGACCAACCAGTCGGCAATTACGAAATAGCTTGCGAATTTGTTCTGGGGTTGCATTGGTGGTGATATCGAAATCTTTTGGCTTTTGACCTAATAACAAATCACGCACACCACCGCCAACTAAATAGGCTTCGTAGCCATTTTTATTAAGGCGGTACAATACTTTTAGTGCGTTTTCACTAATGTCATCACGCGAAATTATGTGTTGAGCGCGTGGAATAACGGTAATCGATTCTTGTTTCGTCACGGATGTTCGCTTCTGTGTTTGAGCATCGGAACGTTTAGAGGGACGAACCGTTTTCTTTGTTTGTCTCGTATTCTGGTCATGTCTAGTATTCTGCTCATGCCGAGTTTTCCTCTCAGATTTTTTCTCTGATGCAGAAGGAGTGACTGGCCTTTCACCGGCTGCCTGTGTGTCTCGCGCACCACGCTTTGGCATCGAGTCCTGTTCTGCGGACGATGCTGGTTCATTGCGAGATAAAATATTGCGGCAGAAATTTGCTACTCGGTTAAAAATAGTACACCTCGATGTCATTACATAGATTCATTAAACAAAATAAGCGGCTAATCATAGCTCACTGAAGTTTCTTTGAGAATGGTTAAACGAATAAAAGTCATGGCTAATTATTTTTTATATCAATTAAACCAGTGAATATTATACAAATTGTAGCTTTTTGCGCGAGACGCAAACGATAACAAATGAGAGAAAATGAGAGAAATAAAGATAAGGTAAAGGGGAGTTTAAACTTTTTTGAGGGTGCGAATCCTTATAACGGCGCAGGGTTAATGCGCCGTTGAGGACTCCCAAAACAACAATTAGCCAGCCATCTGCTTTTCGCGGATTTCTGCTAATGTTTTACAGTCGATGCACAAATCTGCTGTTGGACGCGCTTCCAAACGACGGATGCCAATTTCCACACCACAAGATTCGCAGTAGCCAAAATCTTCATCTTCAACTTTCTTCAGCGTCTTTTCGATCTTCTTGATCAATTTACGTTCGCGGTCGCGGTTACGTAATTCGAGGCTGAATTCCTCTTCCTGAGCGGCTCTATCAACGGGGTCTGGAAAGTTAGCTGCCTCATCTTGCATATGAGTAACAGTCCGGTCCACTTCATCTCTGAGTTGATTGCGCCATGCTTCGAGAATGAGCTTAAAATGCGCCAATTGGGCTTCGTTCATGTACTCTTCGCCAGCCTTCTCATGATAGGGCTCAACCCCGGCAATGGCGAGAATGCTTAAGGACGATGTCTTACGTTTTTGCCCTTCTTGCATAATGCTTCTCCTACACACGCAAATTTTACAAAAACCCCAAGGGGGAAAATTTAAGGTCGCTATAAATATCAGAAGACAGCCGTCTTGGCAATCGTTCATGTGATGAGTTTTGTAATGCTGTGAAGACAAGCGTGTTTCTTCCCTTCACAAGCACTCATAACTCGATGACCTTGTTTAAATATCGACTAAACTAAAATGACTTAGTCGGGGTGAAGTGAATTGATGTCCCTATTTGCATTTTTTGTTTAGATATATCCACTTGATAACACAGAACTTCGACGCCATTGGTTATAGCCTGTTCTAACAACGCTGCATATTTAGGATCAATATGTGCAGCAGCGGATACTACGTGGATACCGCTATGTAAAATGACAAACATAAGTATGGCGCGTTTTCCTTCTTTAGCAATCAAAGTCAGCTCTCTAAGGTGCTTTTGTCCTCGTATTGTCTGAGTATCAGGGAAATAGCCATGGTTGTTTTCCAACAAAGTCACTGATTTAACTTCAATAAAACAATCAGTTAAGCCCTCTTGAGTGAGTAAAAAATCAATCCGGCTGTTTTCACTTCCATACTTCACTTCAGGGGTCACTATACTGTAGTCAGATAATTCTGGAATATGCTTTTTTGCCAACGCTTCTGCCACTAATTGATTAGCTCGTAGCGTGTTAATACAAATTAGATGGTTGTTTTTGGTTTGCGTTAACTCCCAACTGTACGGATATTTTCGTTTTGGGTTATCCGAAGTGGAGTACCACACGGTATCCCCTGGAGTTGCACAGCCTGTCATCGCCCCCGTGTTTGCGCAGTGTATCGTCATTTCCTCTCCCTCGGGTGTGACGACATCCGCTAAAAAACGTTTATAGCGTTTAATTAATGTGGCTGATTTTAAAGGGGGGATAAATTCCATGTTTTCTCCGTTTACCGCGTTGTTCGTGACATAACATTACACCATCCTATATATGGTGTTAGCTCATAGACAGTATTAATGCGTCATATTCGTTAATGCTACAATTTGTTAATGCTACAATGCTTCACATAGAAAGTTAAACCTCATGGAGTTACCCCTTAGTGTTCCCTATCTTAGAAGTAAGTGATGACTTACTCGCTGCTCTAGCGAAATCCTCTCAAGTTCTGTTGCATGCGCCGACGGGGGCAGGGAAATCAACGGTATTGCCGTTAGAAATCCTCAAAAGTGGGCAGATAGACGGGCGGATTATTATGTTAGAGCCGCGGCGTATTGCAGCACGCTCAGTCGCCGCTCGCTTAGCGCAGCAGTTAGGGGAATCGGTAGGGGAAACCATTGGTTTGCGTATGCGCTCAGAAAGCAGAGTGAGCGCAAAAACGCGTTTGGAAGTGGTGACGGAAGGGGTTCTCACTCGCCAATTACAAAATGACCCGATGCTTGAAGGTGTCGGATTGGTCATTTTGGATGAATTTCATGAACGTAATTTACAGGCTGATTTAGGGTTAGCGCTGTTGTTGGATTCTCAGCAAGCACTGCGGGATGATTTAAAAATTTTGCTAATGTCCGCTACGCTGGATGATCAAGGGCTTAGCCAGCTATTTTCTGATGCGCCGGTGATCAGTTCACAAGGACGGACATTCCCTGTTCAACGGGAATATAAGCCCATCAATCCGAATAAACCGTTTCATCAAGAAGTCGCGAGCGCGGTTTGGCAACTGATGCAGCAACAAGGTGGCTCTTTGTTACTCTTTTTACCGGGAGTGGGCGAAATTGAGCGGACGAAAAGCGAGTTAGAAGGGTTAGTGACTGACGATGTGATGTTATGTCCAATGTATGGCGCGCTATCAATTCAAGCTCAGCAACAAGCGATTCTGCCTGCCCCTGAAGGAAAACGTAAGGTCGTGCTGGCGACCAACATTGCGGAAACCAGTCTCACCATCGAGGGGATCCGTTTAGTGGTGGATAGCGGCTTTGAGCGCGTGGGACAATTTAACCCGAGAAGTGGGCTGACAAAGCTAATTAAAAAACGCATTAGCCAAGCTTCAATGACCCAACGTGCGGGGCGAGCAGGGCGTTTAGAAGCGGGTGTGTGCTGGCATCTAATGAGTGCTGAACAAGCCGAACGTGCAGCACAATTTAGTGAAGCAGAAATCAATAATAGTGATTTAAGCGGGTTATGGTTAGCGCTCCTTCAATGGGGCTGTCACGATATTTCTCAACTCCAATGGTTAGATGTTCCCCCTGAGGCGGCATTATCGGCAGCGAAAAGCCTGTTATTTAAATTGGGTGTCACTGATGCCCAAGGAAAGCTCACGTCGATGGGCAATAAAATGGCGGGAACGGGAACGTCAGTTCGTACTGCCGCCATGCTGTATCACGCGCAGCAAACACAAAATAAATCCGTTATTCAACTTGCTGCATTATTAACGGCAATTATTGAAGAGCCTCCCCGTGGCGGAGTGATCGACCTACATATCCATTTAGAACGTCCGACGGAGAACTGGTGCAAACGCGCCTCTATCTTAAGTGGTGACAAGGTTACCCATTCTTTAGGGAAAGCCACTGGGTTGATTAGTGAGTGGTTACCAACATTACTTGCCGCAGGGTTTCCAGACTACATAGCGAAATCCCGTGACCATCAAGCTCGTTATCAATTAGCCAGTGGGTTAGGGGCAACACTGAACGACAATGACCCGTTAATGGGGAGTGAATGGCTGATGGTGGCGGCATTATGGCAGTCAGAAACCTCGGCGGATGCGCGTATCTCACTGGCGTATCCTATTGAAATTGAAAAGCTTCAACAGGATTGCCCGCATCTTTTTGACACTCAAGAGACAGTTGAATGGGATGAGCAGCGGGGGAGCTTACTGGCATGGCGGCGCTTACAATGCGGGCAGTTAGTTGTCAAATCTCAACGGCTGACTAATCCAGAGCTGGAAGAGATTAAAAATGCACTGGTGTACTGGCTTCAGCAAAATGGTTTGCAACAGTTAAATTGGCAAGAAAATACCCTACAGTTGCGCATTCGTTGTGAGTTAGCGGCGCGTTATTTTCCTGACTCGCCATTGCCTGCAATGGATGATGAGACTTTACTCAAGACGCTTGATGAATGGTTAGCCCCTTATCTTAATGGCGTGACAAGCAAGAAAAAGCTGCAAGAAATTGATTTAATGAATTTATTATTGAATCGATTGGATTGGCAGCAGCGTCAATGGCTCGACAGCACTTTCCCTGTGACCTATATCGCTCCTTCTGGGAGCGAGGTAAGTATTCACTACGCGCTAGACAAGCCGCCAGTGGTTGAAATTCGCTTGCAAGAAGTGTTTGGTGAAAAAGCCAATCCAACCGTGGCAAATGGTAAAGTGACGCTAACATTATCGCTACTTTCGCCTGCAAGGCGCCCTATTCAGATAACTCAAGATCTCGGTGCATTTTGGCAAGGGAGCTATAAAGAGGTACAAAAAGAGATGAAAGGGCGTTATCCAAAACATCCTTGGCCAGATGACCCTGCGAATGCCGAACCAACGCGACAAACAAAAAAAGCGATGATGAGTGCGAAATAACCTAATTTTGTGCTCTAATAACGGGCTGTAAATTAGGCAATGGCGCCCAATAGGCAGCGTAAGGAAGTGTAATTAGGAGCTTTCTTCCGTGAAATTCCTTGAATTATGAGCCAAAATTAGCCTTATGTTACACCTACGTATCTGTAGTTGTACTTGTGTATGTATAGTTAGATTTTAATGCCTATTTAGGTATAGGAGATATGGAGCGACCATGTCCGGTAAAGATTTTGAACCCATTGGCAGACGTAAAAGACGCGCTGCTGAGAAATCGTCATCCTCTTCACGCCGCCGTAGACGCCGCGATGATTATGATGAAGATCTCTACGATGATGAAGATATTGATGATGAATATCTTGATGATGAAGACGATGAAGAAGAGCAAATGACCAAAAAAGGCTCAAAAAAGAACAAACCTCGCAAGAGTAAATGGCGCTGGTTCTGGCTGCTAGTTAAATTAATGCTAGTACTTGCAGTCATACTGGCGGCTTACGGTTTTTATCTAAACCAACAAATTAAAGAACGCCTTGATGGTAAGGTGTGGGACTTGCCTGCGGCGGTATATGGACGCATGGTAAACCTTGAGCCCGGTATGGATTACAGCCAAGCTGAAATGACCAACCTGCTCGAAGGAATGCAGTACCGTAAAGTCAGCAAAATCACCACATCTGGTGAGTTTGTGGTGAAAGGCAATACCATTGAAATTTTGCGTCGTCCATTTAATTTCCCAGACCAAAAAGAGGGGCAAGTCCTCGCGCGTCTGGTGTTTGAAAATGGCATGTTGAGCAAGATTGAAAATATTGAAAATGGGCGCTCGTTCGGTTTCTTCCGTTTAGATCCGAAACTGATCACCATGATGCAATCTGCGAATAATGAACAGCGTTTAGTGCTGCCAATGGCGGACTTCCCTGAATCCCTGGTAAAAATCCTCCTCGAAACGGAAGATAGAAATTTTTATGAGCATGATGGTGTTAGCTTATATTCTATCGGTCGTGCGGTGGTAGCGAACGTCACTGCAGGTCGTTCCGTACAAGGGGGAAGTACCTTAACGCAGCAGTTGGTGAAAAACCTATTTTTAACCAACGAAAGAACTCTGAAACGTAAAGCTAATGAAGCCTTTATGGCATTGATTTTAGACTATAACTACAGCAAAGAACGCATTCTTGAACTGTATTTGAATGAGGTCTATTTAGGGCAAAATGGTAATGATGAAATTCGTGGCTTCCCGCTGGCGAGTTTGTATTACTTTGGTCGACCAATCAATGAGTTAAGCTTTGACCAACAAGCATTGCTGGTGGGAATGGTGCAAGGTGCATCAACCTTTAACCCGTGGACTAAGCCACAAAATGCGATTAAACGCCGTAATATTGTGCTTAAAATCCTTGAAACCCGTGGTGTTATCGATAATGAGATGTACCAAGTTCTAAGTGCTCGACCGCTCGGTGTGAAAAACAAAGAAGGGTTAGTCGCATCTCAACCCGCATTTATGCAGATGGTGAGACAAGAACTGAGCGAGAAGCTTGGGGATAAAGTTAAAGATCTCTCGGGTGCGAAAATCTTTACCACCTTAGATCCGGTAGCGCAAACGGCGGCGGAAAATGCAGTCGAGTTCGGCGTGGCTGATTTACGTAAAGCACGTAAATTGGATGATATCGAAGGTGCCATGGTGGTTGTCGACCGTATTAACGGTGAAGTTCGTGCGATGGTCGGTGGCTCTGATCCACAATTCTCAGGCTTTAACCGAGCGCTAAATGCCCGTCGCAGCATTGGTTCTTTAGCAAAACCACCGGTGTATTTAACGGCATTAAGTGAGCCGGACCGTTTCCGCTTAAATACGTGGCTATCCGATGAACCGTTGACCATCAAGGTCGGTAATCAAAGTTGGAGCCCACGAAACTATAGCCGTAACTTCAATGGTCGTATGATGCTGGTGGATGCATTAGCGAAATCACAAAATATTCCAACCGTAAACTTAGGGATGGAAATTGGTCTCGACCAAGTGATGAATACGTTTATCCGTTTAGGCGCGCCAGAAAGTGCGATGGAAAAAGTACCTGCGATGTTGTTAGGTGCGGTGAACTTAACGCCAGCTGAAGTGGCGCAAGTGTACCAAACCATTGGTGGCGAAGGTAATCGCGCAAAATTATCGGCATTACGTTCCGTGATTGATGGTGATGGTAAAGAGCTGTATCAAAGTTACCCATCCGCAGAGCGTGCCGTACCATCTCAAGCCGCTTATTTAACGCTATTTGGTATGCGGCAAGTAGTGCTGCAAGGGACTGGGCGCGTATTACTGAATAAATATGGTAAATACAATCTGGCGGGTAAAACGGGTACCACCAACGACCTGCGTGATAGCTGGTACGCGGGTATCGATGGTAAGGAAGTGGCTATTGTCTGGGTCGGTCGCGATAACAACGGGCCAACACAGTTAACAGGCTCAACAGGGGCATTACGTGTTTATCAGCGCTATTTAGATAACCAAACGCCACTGACACTGATCAACCGAGCGCCAGAAGGGATAACCGATATGCGTGTCATGATGGATGGTCAATTTAGCTGCTCTGATTTAGGTGGGGGCAGAATGTTACCAGTCTGGACTGAAGACCCGCAAAGCCTGTGCCAAGGATCAGCATCGCAAGATCCAGCGTGGAATTTGAATGGGAATGGTGAGGCGCCGCAAGAGGATGGAGCAGCTCCTGAGTGGGTCAAAGATATGTTCGGCGACTCCCCATCCAATTCTCCGTCATCCCGCACGCCGTAGCGTTGTTGGCTGCGGTCGCTAACCCTAGTCACATACTTGTGTATGCTCCTAGGGCTTAGCTCACTTGCCGCCTAGCTACTGCGCACGGGATTTAGGAGAATGTTGAGTTTGATTGGAAAAGAAAACAGATCAAAAAATAGATCTTAAGAAATAGATAAAAAAATAGGCGCCGTCTTTTGCAGATGGCGCCTATTTTTATGGGTGCAGTTTATTGCAGGGGGTTATTCGGCTTTGATTTTTGCCAGTGCAATTTCCGCGGCATCGATGGTGCGCTGGATATCTTCATCGCTATGAGCGACAGACATAAAGCCCGCTTCGAATGCAGATGGTGCTAAGTAAACGCCTTCTTCTAACATGTAGTGGAAGAACTTCTTAAAGCGAGTCACATCGCACTTCATCACGTCTTGGTAGCACGTTACAGATTCGGCGTCAGTGAAGAACAGACCAAACATCCCGCCCACATGGTTGATAACCATAGGCACGCCTTGCTCTTTAGAAACACGGGTTAAGCCACGAGCCAGTTTATCGGTCAGCTCCGTTAAACGCGCATGAACACCCGGCTGAGACACTTCATTTAAGCAAGCTAAACCCGCCGCCATGGCAACAGGGTTACCAGAAAGTGTACCCGCTTGGTAAACAGGGCCGATAGGCGCTAATTTTTCCATCACTTCATAGCGACCGCCAAATGCACCCACAGGCATACCGCCACCGATGATTTTACCTAAACAGGTTAAATCCGGTTGTACGTTGTAGTGATCTTGAGCACCACCGAGTGCAACACGGAAGCCTGTCATCACTTCATCGATGATCAGCAGTGCGTTGAATTCATCACATAATGCACGCAGACCAGGCAGGAATTCTGCGGTTGGTGGAACGCAGTTCATGTTACCCGCGACAGGTTCAACAATCACACATGCCACTTCTTCTGGGTAGTTTTCGAAAGCTTGGCGAACAGAGGCTAAATCGTTGTATGTGCAGGTCAATGTGTGCTTAACGAAATCTTCAGGTACGCCCGGAGAGTTAGGCTCGCCCATGGTCAGTGCACCGGAACCGGCTTTCACTAATAGGCAGTCAGCGTGACCGTGGTAGCAACCTTCGAACTTAATAATTTTATCGCGGCCAGTATAACCACGAGCAAGGCGAATCGCGCTCATAGTAGCTTCAGTACCGGAGTTGACCATACGGATCATATCGATAGATGGGACTAATTCGCACACCAGTTTTGCCATTTCCACTTCAGCAGCGGTTGGTGCACCAAAGCTTAAGCCTTTATTGACGGCTTTGATCACAGCATCGCGGATAGCGGGATGGTTGTGACCCAATACCATTGGACCCCAAGAGCCCACATAATCAATGTAAGCTTTGCCATCGACATCATAAATGTAAGCGCCATCAGCGCGCTCGATAAATAACGGGGTACCACCCACACCATTAAAGGCGCGAACAGGGGAGTTAACACCGCCAGGGATCAGCTGTTGGGCTTCATTATATAATTCTTCGGAATGGTGCATTGCAGGGCTCCTGAAAAGAGACTAAATAAAAAGTTGCCGCTATTCTAAAGCACAAGGACGATTAAACCAATGCTATCAATCACAATGATGGATCAATCATAAGGATGAATAGCAACTCTGTGCTCAATTGTGTAACAACACTTGAACCAATGAGTCAGGTGACGGATAATTGAGAAATTGATCTAAGTAGGCTTTGCCTTACCTATGAATTTACCGGTCACCGGTCTGGAGTAATAAATGAGTGATGATGTAGCTCTGCCTCTGCAATTTACCGATGCAGCTGCAACCAAAGTAAAAGACTTAGTTGCCGATGAAAATAACCCAAACCTGCGTCTGCGCGTCTATATTACGGGCGGTGGTTGCAGCGGCTTCCAATATGGCTTTACCTTTGATGATCAAATCAACGAAGGGGATATGACCATCGAAAAACAAGGTGTCGCACTGGTTGTAGACCCAATGAGCCTGCAATATTTAGTGGGTGGAAGTGTGGATTACACTGAAGGGTTAGAAGGATCGCGCTTTATTGTGACGAATCCGAATGCGAAATCTACGTGTGGGTGCGGTTCTTCCTTCAGCGTCTGATTTTTCGTCATAGTTCAAGTTGTGACTGTGTTGGCTTCATTCGTCAACCCTAGTCACATACTTGTGTATGCTCCTAGGG
>NZ_WLUG01000090.1:0-49122 GCF_009706505.1 Providencia sp. wls1922
TTTTTTCTTTGCAGAAAACCATGAGCGCAATAATGCTGCTTTTTTCTGATTGTCAGGAATATTTAGCGCGGAGTCATACAAGCTAATTGAAATTTGGCAAACTGTTGCAGGTGATTTTTTCCCAGCCTTTACATCAATCAGCATGGTAACGTCATTTCCGTATTTTTCCGTTAATCCGATTCTCAGGGAGTCCATCAATGCCTGATACTCTTCTTCAGATAACGTTGTACGCTTCTCGCTTGTTTCGCTAGAAATCAACAAGGCATTGATTGCACTCACTTGTTTTAATAAGACATCTTGGCTTTTTTGTGGCGGAATGACATCCTCAGGATCCCTTAACTGTGGGAATAACGCGTCATAACACATTTTCCCGGATGGGTCTTGCTCTAACAATGATTTGATATTGTCGTTCACTTTAGCGACAAAATTAATTACTGTTTCATCGGAGGCATAAGGCATGCGCTCAACGACCAGATTCATTGATTGGCTAACAACCTGATCCAATAATTGACGACGTAAGTCTTCGTTAGCAGGATCATATTGAGACATTAAAGGCTCAAAGCTCTGGTAAGTGACAGGGCTTAATTTTTTGATAGTGACTAAAATCGGCAGTTCTTTTTCAACTTGAGCAATGGCCTCTGAATGAATTTCGCTATTACTTTCCGTCGATAGTACGTTGTTGTCTTTACTTAACCAGTAAAAACCCAGCGCAAAGATAATAAAAATGATGCTAACGACTACTGCGATTTTGCGTGAACTGTTTGTATTCAAAGTGAATCTGCCTTTTAACAATCTGTCTTTTAACAATTTGTTGTTAACAACAAAAGCCAAAAAACCAATACTCAATAATAAACTCTTATTATTATTCTAGTCGTGAATGCGACCATATCGCTATAGGAATAGGAGTAAATGCGAAGAAAAAAGTAGAAAATTAACAGTTCTAATCAGAATTAAGAATGAAAAAACCGCAGACACTTATTTCAGTCCCTGCGGCTTTGATAAATTGAAGGAAACGCATTTCAAAAATACGAATTACTTAACTTGAACACCTTCAACAGACAGCATTAACTCAACTTCTTGAGATTTAGGACCTAAATCAGATTTGATATTAAACTCTTTCAGTTTAATGTTCCCTTTTGCTTCGAAGCCTGCACGGTAGCCACCCCAAGGATCTTTACCTTCACCCGTTAATTTCGCATCTAAAGTGATTGGTTTTGTCACGCCGTTTAAGGTGAAGTCTCCTGTTACGAGGTATTTGTCACCCTCTTTTTTCACTTCTGTGGAGACAAATTTCGCTTCTGGGAATTTTGCTGCATTTAAGAAATCTGGGCTACGTAAATGCTTATCACGCTCTGCGTGGTTAGTGTCGATGCTGCCAGTTTTAATTGTCACTTCAACTTTATCTTTTGCAGGATCTTTCGCATCGTAAGTAAAGTTACCATCAAAATCTTTAAAGCTACCGTATAACCAGCTGTAACCTAAATGCTGGATACGAAATTCAATAAAACCGTGTTGACCTTGTTTATCAAATTGATAATTTTCTGCCAATGCAGATCCTGCTGATAATAATAAAGTACCCGCAGCAAGACCTAAAATAGATTTCTTCAACATAACTCTCTCCACGTTATTTATCGGGATTAAAACCCAACATTCTTTTTAAAGTAATATCACCATCAAAGAAATGGTGTTTTAAAGCTGCAAATGCATGCAGAACAGATAACAAAACAACAGCCCAAGCTAAATAAAGATGAATTTCACCTGCTGTATCCGCTTGTTCTGCTGCACCTGTAAATAATGCTGGCACTTCAAACCAACCAAATACGCTTATTGCTTGTCCATCCGCAGTTGAAATTAAATAACCGCTGATCAAAATAGAGAATAAAATAATATAAATTAAAAGCTGAACCGTAATGGAGGCAAATTTCGTTAATTTGCTATAGCTCGATAACGGCTTAGGTGGTGGAGAAATAAATCGCCAAACCACACGAAAAAGCATGATAAAGAATAGCAACATTCCTATGCTTTTATGTATTTCAGGAGCTTGATGATACCAGGTGTCATAGTAGCCTAATGACACCATCCATAAGCCTAATGCAAACATTCCATATACGACAATTGCGACCAACCAATGAATGAGCAGCGAAAGATGCCCATAACGAGTGGCGTTATTTTTCCATTGCATAATTTAAAAACCATATAGTTTTAAAGGTAATTACTTGTTTTACCAAGTAGGAATAATCATAAGGTTAATCTGGCTTTATTCCTATCCCAAAGTTAAACAAATATTTTGTCGAAGATATTCAAATAGTATCATCATCATGATGAAAAATAGATGAATTCTATTTTTCTTATTACAAGCGTAAACCTTTAATAAAGAATCTTCTATTTATGTAAATAAATTACATCTAATAGCGCCTAAGATTATTTAATCTGCTGATTTTCTTATTACCCATCATAATATGATAGATGAATTTGTTATAAATATAGTTCAGCTTTTCTAAAATAGGTAGGTGAAATTTTTATTTCCATAAATAAATTAATCTAATTTTCTCTATTCCTGCTAAATTGGTACTCTGTCTATAGGTTGTTTTTTCTTTATTCTTAGAGGCTAGCGTATGTATACATTATGGATTGCCAACAAAAATTACTCTTCATGGTCTCTAAGACCTTGGATCCTGTTAAAAGCATTACAAATCCCTTTTGAAGAGAATATTTGCTTCTTCGAAAATGGCAAAAGTAGCCATGAAAAATTTAGCCGTTTTTCACCTTCAGGCTTAGTGCCATGCCTGATTGATGGCGATAAGACCATTTGGGACTCTTTGGCAATTTGTGAATATGTTGCCGAAGATTTCCCTCAAGTTTGGCCCACTGAAAAATCAGCGAGAGCCTGGGCTCGCAGCGCGAGTGCTGAAATGCATGCTGGTTTTACCGCACTACGCCAACAGTGCCCGATGAATGTGACAAGAAATGAGCCTCTCACTGAAATTTCACATGAACTGCAAGGAAACCTAAATCGCATTCAGCAATTATGGCAGGAAGGTTTTGATAAATTTGAAGGACCTTGGTTAGCAGGAAAACACTTTACTGCCGTCGATGCATTTTTTGCACCTGTAGCATTTCGTATTCAAAGCTACCAATTAAAAGTCAATGAGCAGGCTCAACAATGGATTGAGCGCATTATTGCATTACCAGCGATGCAAGAGTGGAAGCGTGCCGCAGAAATCGAGCCGTCTATCGAGCACTAAAAAAACACCTGTACGAGCATCAAAATTAATTTTTGAGCAGTTTGAGTAATAAGCAGACCCAAACTGCTCATTTTAATCACAAATCACCTAGAGGCTTTCATCCCAAGGATCGGCAGTCATCACATCCCCCGTTGGGGTATGCAGCGTTACTTGGTCATTTTTAAACCATTCCGCTAAAGAAAACCCACCTTTCGGTGTTTCCACATGAATATCAATTGGGCAATATGGCGTATTGGCTTTGATTGCAAACTGCGCAAAGTCTTCTTTTTGCTGGCGAGTTGGGCATCGGATCACCACATCAAGGTCGCAATCTGTCAGCATACTTTGAATATCCGTCGCCAGTGTATAAGCGCAGCTACCCGTCACTCCCCACTTCCAAGGCCAATTGTGCTGAGAAATTAGCAACAAAACTTGGATAGGCGGTAACGCAATAAACATCGAACGTTGCAGTTCAATGGAATTCGACACTAAAGATTCCACATTCATGATGTGCGTAATGGCCGATTTTGAAATTTGGGTCGTCACACGCTGATGGGGCTTAATACCACGAATAGCCACGGTGAGTTGGTTTTCATCAGCTTTTTCTCGGTGCACAATAAGGGGTAGTTTACTGTTCCACTGCGTTTGAACCCATTCCGGCAGAGTATCAAGAGGGACATCGCTATTACTACCAACCCAAACAAAATCATGGGGATTAATTATTTGCATTTATTCTTCCTTATCATGACGACAAATTGCTCTCGCTCTGCGCTATTATGCATTTTTTCAGATAGATGAATACATTCACTCATAATCAACATCTTTATTTGTACCATTAAAAACAAAGGTTCATATGTTATTAAAGGGGAAATTTGTCTTCAAATAGCAATATGTTATCATAGAATACTCTTAATAATTAAAGAGTTAGACTACGAATTTTGAGCATCATAATATGAAGAAAATCCCTGCTATCCATGACGGAATTCTGTTCAGCAGCTGCTTAGTTTTAAGCGCTCTCACTGCATTTGCACTGATCGACGTTCAGGCCGCCATGTGGGCAGCATTTTCAACGCTCTACTCATTTAACCTATTTAATGCCGCTAAAGAATATAAAAATTACCTCTATACTGCTTTTTGGCTATCCATGATTCTAGTCGCCATCTATATTGGCGATACGCTACGCTTAGGCACTGGGTTTTATATTTATCTGGCGATATTCTCATTTATCTATTATCAGCTCTATGGCACAGATCCGATCATGGACTTAACCATGAAATTCATGATTATCATGTCCACCATTGGCACAATCTTGCCTGAAGTATCAAAAAGCCTGACCTTAGGCTTTTTAATTGGCAGTGGTGTTACCTTGCTCACCTATTATTTTCTCAGCCACAAAATGACTCGCCATTCCATTATTACGCCACTTACTGTGGAAAAAAATCTATTTACCCTACGTAAAAATATTATCCCGCGGTCAATGACCTATACCATTGGATTACTATTAACTTTGGCTATCCCTCGGATGGTAGATTTAGGGCATTTCTATTGGACATTGCTGACTTTTGTTTTTGTATTACACCCAAAATCTGAAAGCATTGTACGCATTACACTGCAACGGGTGGCGGGTAGCTTAATTTCCGTGTTATTCCTATTTCTATTATTTAATACCCCGTTGATGCCTTATATTGGGTTAGTGGCGATTTTGGTTTTCGCCTTTTTGCTGCCAATGAGCTTTCATCACGGCTATACCTTTATGACTTTTGTCGTCACCAGCCTAATCCTCTCCGTTCTTGAGCAAGTGGTTTATTGGCGTCATCCTGTTTATACATTATTGTTTGATCGCGTTCTTGAAACTGCATTAGGTGGGGCTATCGCTATCATTACCAGTATTATCTTGAAATTATTTAGAGAAAAAAGCCCGGAAAGCTAACACTATTCGGAGGTATAGCGCTAACCATCCAGACTTTGTTTATAGATTAATTAGGTTGATATCTCGCTGAAGCTCTACCCGACTTCACCATGGTAATGACGCATTTTCCCCATTCGCGTGCTCGCCGTAATACAATGACGGCAAGAAACGAGACAAATAGGTAAATTCGTTATAACAGTGGCGCATTAGCTCTAGTCCAATTTCATCGGACAGCTGTGTGCGCGGATCCTCAAGAGATGCGCCTAGCAAGAAACGGCTACGTAATACACAACCAAACTCAGTATCACGGGCTAGATGCATCATTTTCCCATCAATAGGATACCCCTTGGCATCTATTTCAATATGCTCACCAAAGCCAATCGAAGAGCAAACTGCACCGGAAATATGCCCCTCTTTGATGGCTTTTTCATAAGCTGAAGCCTCAAAGAAATCCGTTGGTTCTCTAAATTTTAACTTCGCAGCAACAGGCGGGATCGCACCGAGAGATTCAACCGCATGGATGGAAGCGCCAATAAAACTTTGCCCTTTTTGCCATTTATCATCCCAGCCGTGATGAGCAACATGGTCATGGGGATGCCACCAGCGGATATGTTGTGTGGTTTCAAAAAAGGTAAACCACCACGTTAACATTCGGCCTTTACAACCATGCAAATCGGTACGAACTGCGACTGTTAATAACCCATTTTCATCACGCTCAATACCCATTTCCATGCGTAACGGATGTGGAAGTAGCAACTGATTTATGTCGTCAACTGCCCATGTTTGATTTGTTTTCATGATGACCTACCTATCTCGTTTTATTAGGAAACTTATTTTGTTTCCTAATTAGTTTTGAGCTAAAATGAAAAAAAGTCAAGATAGCAAAATGAGGTAAGCCATTTATGTCAAACAACAGTGAGAAGAAGCCAACTCGAGGTCGCCCAAGTATTCCTGAGGCGCTTCTCAAAGAAAAAATCATGAATGCAGCGCTGAATTCACTACTTGAAGATGGATACCAACTCACCAGTATTGATAATGTGGCAAAACGTGCAGGCGTAGCTAAAAAAACCATTTATCGGTTTATGGAAAATCGTGAAGAACTCGTGGAAAGAGTCGTACTCAATTGGACGGATAGCTTTGTACCCTTGTTTGAACATAAAGCCACGACCCGCGATGAGCTATTTAGCCTATTGCAGAATAATTTAGAAATTGTCGCAAAAACTGTTCTTTCCCAAGAAGCTGTTGGGCTGTATCGCTTATTGCAGACAGATTTTGTGCACAAAGAATTGCTATTAGAAAAATACCAACAAAACGGTATTGAGCGCAGTCGCCAATTACTCAATCAATGGTTAACCCGCCATGCGCAAGACGAAATTATCCAACAGCATGATTTTGCCATTATCAGCGATTTGATCCTCTCTATGACGATAGCTGAACCATTACGCCAAATTTCATTAGGGCTTTCCCCGGCTGGGCTGACACCCGAGTTTCAGCAAAGGATCACCCATGCGATTGATTTTTGTCGCTCTAGAGTTTAGAGAAAAAACAACCAAATACATTTTCATGCTCTATACTTTCATTAACATTCATCAAGCCTGACAAATGAAAGGCAGCTGGAGCTAAACATGAAAATATCGATCCTAGGAGCTACGGGTTTTGTCGGTAAAGCGTTGGTTTCTGAAGCCTTAATGCGTCATCATCAAGTTACTGCAATTTCTCGTCACAGCAATCAGCTCGCCCAACATGCTCATTTAATTGCTGAATCAGGAGATATTACGGATGTGGCATGGCTAACATCCCGGCTTAAAGGTCAAGATGTGGTGCTTAGCGCATTTAATGGAGGATGGAGTAACCCTAATCTGTACCGCGATACGGTTGCAGGTAACCAAGCAATCTTAGATGCCGTAAAAAGGGCGGGTATAAAACGATTTATTGTAGTTGGTGGTGCCGGCAGTTTAGAAATCGCCCCTGGTGTTCTATTGCTCGACTCCCCCGATTTTCCAGCCAATATTTGGCCTGGAGCCCAAGCTGTCAAAGAATTTAAAACGACGTTGGAATCTATCGATAGCTTAGATTGGACATTTGTTTCTCCTGCCGCGATGCTTGAAGATGGCGCTCGGACAGAAACATTTCGCCTTGGTGGAAAACAGCTATTAATGAATGGCAATACCCCCGCAAAAATATCCGTTCAGGATTTAGCGGTAGCGATATTAGATGAGGTAGAGCGACCACAATTTATTCGTCAGCAGTTTACAGCTGCATATTAATAACAAATGGATTCCGAGTAAATCATGACTAAATGTATCTGTTTATTTGTTTAACATAAAAAGTAATACAATCATTAACGTTTAATGAATATTCGTATATTCCCGTATAAAAATATGATTACTCACTTATAAATAATTAAATTAAGATTATCATCATTTAAATAAAGTTAAGTTTAGCTATCAATATAATTTAAACTTGTGCGTTATTAATTCATATTGAGACTAGAGTTTTATTTTATTTTTAGGTGCGATGATTTTGATGAGCTTTATGAGATTATTCATAATAGGCAGTTATTGTATGCAGATATAATCTAAAAGCAGAGTATTAAGCCGGAAGAAACAACCTATAATAGTAAAACAGATAATCTCTTCCGGTCAGACGATTAAATTCATGGAGTCCCTTTTATCAAAGCAGGGTCGAAAATAGAGAATTTTTGCTTTCCTAGTGATAGCTAACTATTAAAAACAAATAAAAAACATAACATACTGATATTTTTAATGAAGTGTACTACGAGCGCCACTATTTATGTTCACAACACCATATAAGAATGATGCGGGTTCCAAGTTAAATAAATAGGCAAATTGAAAAAGTGAATCAACATCAATGCAGCTTTCTCCACTCTCGAAACGATTCATTTCATCTTCAGAAACACCAATTAAATCGGCCGCTTGCTGAATACTCATTTTATGACTTTCTCTTTGCATACGGATCTTAATCCCTAGCTTTTTCGCAATTTCATTTTCATTCATAAATGCTCCTTTTACTATTAGATTGAATACCAATTATGAGGGCAGCTAAATTATCATCACACCAAGTTTAATTAATTGACTTATGTTAATAAAATACGACATACATCACATCATTTAGTGACACTCATAAATAGATATTTTTCACTTAAAACTGCAATTGGTTGATTTAAATTACAAATAAAACCAATAATCCATGTAATATAAAAATAAAAGCGTGATAGCAATCACATAAAATTCAGATTAATACCTGTGTATATTTACTTATTATGCCCATCAAATAATGATGCAAAAATTTAATTACTCATTTAATGATGATCTGCAGCATATGGATATATTACAAAATCACAAAAACAATGATCAAGGATTATCTTAACTTTTTTCAAATAATGATAGCTTACGTTTATATACTTAAATTTATTCTTATATTTTAAATCATCTACTAATGACATATTCACTTAAACAACATGCAATATCATAATAATAACTGACTAAATCATCTATCACTATCAGAATAATTTTTTATCATTTATTTAACTTTTCTCAAATAACTTATTTTGTCATACAAAATATGAATATTAATGAATGATGATTGAATTATATTCACACCAACTGAATCGAGTAACCTATTGAATATTTGCTTTAATTCTATTCATTTGTTAAACGCTTTAATTCTATTTATATGAATAACATTTTCTTTGCATAAAGACTGAGTTAACAAAAAATGCGTTGTAGACTATCAAAAAATTCAGCGTATTCCTAATACGGTACCTCTGTTTAATAGCCTAACCAACCATCATTTCGAGTGTAAAAACCCAATTAAAACTTACCTAACTTCACATTGCATATAAAAAAATTGCCAGTAGACATGCTATCCTATGTTCAATTACGATGAGTTTTATCTAACTTTAATGCTCAGATTTGGCGCTTACTTAAAAATAACGCCTGTTGTAAAAGTAACTGGAAAGGTAACCATGCTACAAGAAAGTGTTATCAGGGAAATTATTCTCTGGATCGAACAAAATTTAGAGTCACGGCTCTCCCTTGATACCGTGGCTGATAAATCTGGATACACTAAATGGCACTTTCAACGATTATTTAAAGCCCAAACAGGTCTTGCGTTAGGTGCTTATATTCGCGCTCGTCGTTTATCCTGCTCTGCGGTTGCTTTACGCTTGACGAGTGATAGCATCATGGATATTTCACTACGCTATCGATTTGATTCACAACAAACTTTTTGCCGTGCATTCAAGAAACAATTTGGTGTAACGCCTTCAGAATATCGTAAACGCTCAGGCTGGCATATTGAAGGGTTCTGCCTTCCTCTGCGTGAAAGTAAAGAGCTCGAAGCTCATGTGGAATTAGTTGAGTTGAAAGAGATCCACTTAGTAGGAATGACTCATCGCTACACACAAGGCATTAACGAGTGGAACTTAAAAACTGAAGAGTTACGACGCCAGTATTGGAAAAGCTTTTTAGATAAAAACAAGATTGTTGCCAAAAACTTATATGCTATCCACGGGGTTGATAAAAGCTCCGATGAAGAAGGCCGCTTCCTCTATTCCACTGCATTTGATGAAAACGATCTTGATGTTATGCCACCATTTACTAAAAAATTGATGGTGCCTGCCGGCAATTATTTGCAAATTAAATTTATCGGTAACTTACAAGGTACTGACTATAACGACATTATTTATACCGTTTATGGAAAGGTGCTCGCCGAGATGGATATTGCTCGCGGCTTAGGCGCTGATATAGAACATTATGTTTTAAAATCAACGCCAACTTATGAGGATTTTACTAGTCACCCTCATACTTACATCCAAGAGCTGAATTACTATATTCCTGTGATTACATAAAAACTAACAACCCGCTTTTACACGGGTTGTTAGCTTCATTCAGTACTGAATAAATTAGAACGTGACGTTCAGTTTACCCCAGAATATTCGACCTGGCTCATTTACAGGGCTATTGGACGAATAACCAAATCCACTGTTACCCGCTAAGTTCAAGTGCTCACTGTAAGTTTTATCAAACAAGTTATCAACACCCGCACTCAGTTTTACACTTTCATTAATACGGTATGCAGTATTCATCGAAAATACCGTAAAACCTGCACTTTCGCTGAAGTCTTTTCCAACCACGTTACCTTCGTTGATTGCTACGCGATCTTGACGACTCACCATGCGCACCAACCCCGTCGTTGTCCAATCGCCTTTTTCCCACGTTAAACCTAAACGGCTTTCCAATGGCGGCATTTGAGGCAGTGCACGTCCATCAGTTCTATTTTTCCCCCAAGAATACGCAAGGCTTGCATCGGCTTTCCACTCATCGCTGAGTTGATAAGCGACGCCCATTTCACCGCCCATGATCATCGCATTGACGTTTTCAACTTGGCTCATTCTGGCGTTAGTTGGGCTATAGCGGAATAAAATAAAATCATCAACGCGCCCTACATAAGCAGAAATCCATGCATTGGCTTTATCATCATTGTATTTCGCACCAATATCTAACTGTGTCGTTTTCTCGGTTTTCACATTGTCGAAAACATTTTTGCTGCCATTCGGACCCATTTTTGGCGAGAATAACTCCCAATAATCTGGGAATCTTTCTGTATACCCTACCCCTGCGTATAACATCACTGGCGTTTCAGGTAATGCATGTTCATAGCGAACGAATCCTGCTGGCATGACTGTGTTACGACCGGATGACCCTACATCGGTGTAATTATCCACCAATACGCGGTCTAAACGTCCACCACCAATCACCTTACCTTGCTCGCTCGCAGTCCAAGTGACCTCACTGAATACGCCATAATCTTGAAATTCTGCATCTTTTTTCCAGCTATTATTGCTGTTTTTACGGTGCTTATTGGTCTGCATATCTGCACCAGTACGCAGCTCATAATCACTCCATAACCACGTCCCCATGACTCGACCGCCCATCGTCTCGCGGTCAACACGCATTTTCATTGGCATATTCATCATCATACCGTGCCCGCCATGGCCACCGCCCATATGCCCACCGCCAGATCCCATTGTGCTCGTTGGGCTACGCAGTGAATAGTTATCCATAATATGGTCGGCGTAGTTGTAGTAAACATTCCCTTCGATTTTATCGAATACCTCACCGATATTGCTTTTCTCGAAACGTAATCCTAAGCTTTCACGCTTGAATTGAGAGCCATCCATTCCTCGCCCTGCATATCGCGCTTCACCATCACCTTTCCCTGCGGAAAGCTCGAGTAATGTGTATTCATCCGGCGTCCAGCCCACTGCAACATCCGCATTCCATTTATCCCATTTAGACGGTACTTTGTTCCCGTTTCCATCTTTATAGTCATTAGAGTGAGATTTATTGCCAGTCAGGCGTACATAGCCTTTCTCATTGCCCAAGCTCACATCCGCATTAGCATCCCAACGCTGGTTCGATGCCGTCAATGCACTCGCATTACCTTGAATGCCCCCCTCCGTAAAGACAGGTTTTTCACGCTCAAAACGCACCGTTCCCGCCGAGTTTCCAGGTCCCCATAATACGGTTTGAGGACCTTTCACCATGGTGAGCAAGTCAAAGTTTTCCGGTGAAATATAGGATGTCGGCGCATCCATACGGGAAGGACACGCTCCCAACATTTCACTGTCATTCGTCATGATCTTAAGACGAGAACCAAACATGCCACGAAAAACAGGGTCGCCATTTGTTCCACCGTTACGGATTTGGGAAAAACCGGGGATCGTTTTCAAGTAATCAGAGCCATCACTCGCAGGTACTGGCTGTCTTGGGGTTTTAGGCGATGTTGAAATAGTTAACGGCGAGTCCACTGGCGCGGTGACAATCATCACTGAGCTATCGGTGATTGAGCTTTGATTTTCTTCTTTGGCGAAAGTGGATGTTGACGCGATAGCCGAAATCACCAGCGCAGTCATAGGTGCAAATTTAAAATTAATTGAGTTCATTTTTAGCCTATTTTTATCTGTTTCTTACTGCTATTAACTCAAGGAGTTAATGACCACTCAGCTTCTTTTGAAAAACAGCCTAGCCTCCTGAAAATGAAGCTAAATTTCAGGATAAGCGAAGTGGTTTTGTCCATTGAAGACAAAATGCAGTTTTAAATTACGTTAAATAAAGAAATAAGAATCAATAGGATGTCGGTGGTGCTCGAGCTAGCTGTAATGACCAAGGACGGAAAATTCGTAATTGAATACAACGTTCGAAAGGAACAAAGATAGCGAGGGTTGCTAATTGGCGGATCACCGCAGCAACAAATAAAATCAAAAATGGGAAGTGAACAAGTAATTGGCAGTAACCACACGCGATGTCTTCCATCGGTGATTGCCCGATTCCCGTCATCAGCATATGGTTCATCGCACCGCCATCTTCGCAATGTTCAGACAATGGCATTTCGTGATGCTGCTGCATCGAATGCTCCGCCATTTCCCCATGCCCCATTGAGCAATCGTTCATGTGTGACATTGATTTTGAAATCAATGGCGCAATGAACAGCATCGCAACAGCGAGTAAGGCAAGGTAAGCGGCAAATTGTCGAATCGCGTGACGTAAATGCAACGGTTTTCCGGTGTTTCATAGCCTATAGATGGGCGCAGATTGTATCTTAATAAGAGGCTTAATGTTATTGTTTTTTGGCATTATTGTTAAGGCAAAATGCAGCTCGCAAGCCTGACAAAAAAACTAACTAACTTGGGTTAAGCAATACAGAGTTAATTAATATTGGTAAAATGTACCCGTTAGTTTTTCTTCTTCAAAAAGACTAAAGCGACACTAGTAAAAATCAAAACCATTCCAATCAACATATTCACGTTTATTGCTTCACCTAAGTAGTAATACGAAATAAGCACACTCATCATCGGTGAAATAAGAATCGAATAAGACGATAGTTCAGCCCCGCCATTATCAATCATGTAAAACCATAAAATGTAAACTAATACCCCATTTGCTACACCGATAAAAATCACGGGAATCAGCAATTCCATCATCAATCTATGGTAACTCAATCCATAGCTTGTCAGATCTAAATTGACAGATAGAAACATCGTAAAAATCAATATAATCAAAAATGAAGTGATATTTTGATAAAGCACCTTTGAAAAAACATCAACGCTGACGGCAACGTGTCCTGATAGAAAGGTTCCTAGCGCCCATGCAAATGCACTCAACAATATAATCACTTCACCATAGCTCATCGCATCAAATGAGGTAAAAAACAGAATTCCAAGCCCACAAAGTACCGAGACAACCAACGAGTTCAAGATTATCTTCCGCTGGCTTATCATCACAAAGCAAGACGTTATCGCTGGCATGGTATAGACCAATACCGATGCCTTAACGGAGTCCGTAAATTGGAGCGCAATGTTGTTTAATATTGGCACGAGAAACATATTTAAAATGCCAAGAGGAATGCAACGAATAAAATGACTCACTATAAATTGCTTTTTGTATATAAAGAAAAATACAAATAACAGCACCAGCAAAGCTATCAATGCGGAATAGAATCGGAATACCCATGCCCCAACAATTCCAATACCCATTTTCGAGATCGGAAACCCCATCCCCCACAGTATAGATATTATCGCTGCAAATATAATGACCGTATTTTTATGCGTCATATCGAGCAACCACCGCCATTCTTTTAGAGCCTCTAACACCTACCGAACTCACCATTGAGACAAAATGGGGAATGCTTTTTTCTCCCGTATCAATAATTAATGTACTCAAATACGTTGGTACTAATGCTTCTATGATGTTTTCTTTCTGTTTATCCAAAATAAAAGTCAAGCCACCATGGTTATGTTCCCAACCTTTCGTAAAGTTAATGACAATATTAATGCAGGAACCTGAGTCGCAGTGTGTGGTTAGGAAATCCCCTAAATCAAACCAGCTTAAATAACATAGCGATAATGTATTGATACTTTTTTTCGTTATTTCAGACAGAAAGGATTTGAATTCTGTGCTATCTAAAAAGGTCTTAATCGCTAAAAAAGATGACACTGACTTTCTTTGTTGGTTATCAGTTATTCGCCTAAATGAATAGCAAAAATTCCCTTGGTGATATTCTTGTAGTGCTTTTTCTCTTTCTTGTTCTATCTCAAGCTTAGAGTGCTTATTTTTATAGTAATCCACTGGAGCAAATTTATTTTTTATAATAAATGACCATTCAGCATCATTAATATCAAGAAAATCATCATAAAATTTATCTAACTCTGAAAAGTATTGTTCGATAGGAAACTGAACATATCCTTTGTTATTAAAACTATTAGTTAACTTATGAATTTCCCTCACAAAAGCTCCTCAGTCATTTTAAAGTCTCTTAGCGAAAAGAATATTTTCCTATTTTTCAATACCATATCATCATAGCCAGTAATTAACTTAACAATTTGATCTGTTACTAATCCTGACATGACCGCAAGAGATGGCGTACTTTGCCAAGCGTTTACTTTTCTCTTGCCATTTAAAAACTGGTGTTTCATTCTTGCTAATTGAAATTTTTCAACTTCATGATTCTGGCTATAGAATTTATTTCTAATATTATTTTTTACCGCATGATAGCCTGAATTGTACCCATCATTTAAATAAATAGGTCCAACTGAAATGTCTAAAGGATCTCCCCCCAATTCAATTATCGGTATTTCTTTTTCATGGGCGATATCATGAATAACACCTTCAACTGTATTTTTTCTAAAATAACCTAAACTAGCCCATGCAATTAAAATGACATCTACGCCATCTAAAACTTCCATCAACCGATCTCTATCTATCGTTGCAAACTCATTGTACTTCTCAACCTTGGTATATCTATTATGCCGTTTAATACCTATTTCAGCAGCTTCAACTTTTGCGCTTCCAATATCATCAAAAGTATAAAGAACTTGTCTATTTAAGTTAGAAAGCTCAACCACATCACCGTCTACCAACCTCAATGTGCCTATACCTAACATAGCTAACTGCATTGCGCACCACGTACCCCATCCTCCCATACCTAGAATCAAAACTCGGCTATTTTTGAGTTTTTCTTGGTACTTTAAACCACCTACTTTTTGACTATCAATTAACGAAAATTGTAATAACTGCCTATCATATAAATTTATTTCTTGTTGACTAAGAATATCCGAATAAGTATCTGAAATTTCAATGACGCCTAACTGATCAAGCTTATTAATAAACTCAATAATACATTCTTTATCAACGTTAAATCCTAAAGATTTCAATTCCTTTACTATTCTGGGAATAGTATGCTCTCCATCAAGTTTGGGTAATAACGATAGCACCCACCCTTCCGGACTTTTAATAATACAACCCTTTTGAGGTATTTCCCCTATGCAAATATCGCCATCATCAGATATTAAAATATGATGTGAGCATTTAATTAATGGTTTTAGTAGCGAAAAATCCATATTTAGCCTCCATTAAGAAAAGCCGCAATTAGCGGCTATTCAATATAACTTATTATTCTAATTCGATAGATTCATCTTCGTTGTACATCGCATTTTCTTCATTAATAGCAGAAACACGTTCATTAAGAATGACAAATTCCATAAAGATCACCTCATGTGTTATTTAAGATAAAGTTTCAACAAACTACGCATTAAAATTAATTAACAAAATAGCATGCTGTCAACATTTATTTAAGAAATGAAAAACATAGATATATAAACATCTATTTATATATAGAATCATTTATATCAGTCACTCTAGTAAATTACTTAATGCTTTGATAATAAATAGATTTAAATAACAATCATAATAAATCAATAAAATACAGACGCTTTTTTATAATAGAACATCTAAATAATATAATTTTAAAAAACCATTTAGTTTTAAAAGAACGCCAATACTACATTGCATCCTTATATCAAAAATAAAGGGAGCCTAAGCTCCCTTTATTCAATCACATTAATGCCAGATGCCCCGAAAAGCGTTATTTACCTTCCGGTGTCTCTTTCTTCTCATGCAGCATCATCAGCGATTGCTCGACACTGCGCTCAATAATAGCTCTACGCTGATCATTCTCAGGTAACAGCTTTAACATCATCTGCCAAGCCGAAATTGCTTCGGGATAACGCCCTTGTTCGAACGCATTAAACGCAAATATACTGAGCGCTTTAACGTTAGTTCGGTTCTTCGCAATCAGCTTTTTGAGTAGCTCATTACCTTCTTGGTTATCACTTGGGTCTGACGAACGGGTTAATACTTCCGCATAGCCTAATGCGACCGCATCATCGTCAGGGGATAAGCGGTAAGCACGACCATAAGCATCGGTTGCCATGGTGGCGTTCCCTAATACCATCCCAATGCGACCAAGCATCACCCAGCCATCAATATTCTGTGGATCCTCTTGAAGGCGAGTACGTAAACCTAAAGCCAAGTTCTCCATCTCTTCATTATTCAGTGGAAGCTCATTGGCATTCAGCGCTCTATCTAACAATGCTGGCGCTTGCTGATAAGCCACATTCCAATCTTTCACTTTGCTGTAGCTACCCACTTCATAATACGCAGTACCTGCGACACCCAACGCTATCACAATGCCAGGAACATACACCCAAGCACTCACACGGCTCGCTTCAGGCAACGGCTCGTCATCATCGTTTTGAGCGACTTGGCTGGCTCTGACACGTTTTTTAGAACGGGCGTAAATCAACCATCCCCCAACGGCGATAGCCACAAATGGCATCCCCCATAACATTACGGTCAGCGGCGTTAATGGCGGGTTATACGTCACGAAATAACCATATCTCGCCACCATATAATCGACGATTTCATCGCGGCTTTTTCCCTCTTGCATCAGCTCATACACTTTCTGGCGCAAATCGAGAGCGATCATCGAGTTGGAATCAGCAATACTGTTGTTTTGGCATTTCGGGCAACGTAACTCTTCCGTTAATTTACGAAATTGCTGCTCTTGCTGTTCATTTTCGAACGTGAAAACTTCCGTGGAAGCCAAGCTTACACCTGCACTGAGCGCCCACATCATCAAGGCAATCACATATTTCATTGATTGGCCTCCTTGCTATAACGATCCCACAGCGGCTTCAGCTCGTTTTGCCAAACTCGCTCATCAACCGCACCGGCGTGGCGATAACGAATAATCCCTTGCCCATCAATTAAGAAGGTTTCAGGCGCGCCATACACACCGAGATCAAGTCCCAGCATGCCTTGTCCATCGAATAAACTTAATGCGTATGGATTACCCAATTCGCGCAGCCAGCCGATCGCTTTTTGGCGATCATCTTTATAGTTCATTCCCACAACGCGGATCCCTTGCGATGCTAACTGATTCAAATATTGGTGCTCAGCACGGCAAGTCGGGCACCATGTCGCCCAGACATTCAATAAAATTGGCTGCCCTTGGATCAGTACCTTGGTGTCATATTCCTGCCCCGGATTTTCCAAGGATTCCAAACGGAAAACAGGCACTGGCTTACCAATCAAGGCAGACTCTAGCAAGCGGGGATCATCCCCTTCCGCATTACGTACCAATTGCCATAACAGCACGGCAGCAATCGCCGCAAAGATAACAAAAGGAATTAAAAAGACTTTGCGATTCATACAGCTTCCCCTTGTAGCTTGCGACGACGATAACGCGAATCAAACAAGCAGCATAACGCGCCTACTGCCATAAATACGCCACCCGCCCATATCCAGCGGACAAACGGTTTATAGTACAAACGCAGTGTCCACACATTTGGGGAGATCTCCTCACCCAGAGCCGCGTATAAATCACGGGTGATCCCGCCATCAATAGCGGCTTCTGTCATCACTGCACGGCTGGTGCTATAAAAACGTTTTTCTGGATGCAACGTGGTGAGCACCTTGTCATTCTCTTTCACCGTGATAGTACCAATCACCCCTTGATAGTTTGGACCATCCGCTTCATGTACCCCATTAAATACAAAGGTATATCCACGAATAGCAATGCTATCATCCGGCTTCATTTTCACATCACGTTCAATACTGTAATTCTGGCTAAAGGCGATCCCCACGATAGTCACCGCCAAACCAAGGTGAGCCAGTACCATTCCCCAATAGCTTGAGGTCAGTTTGATTTTTTTACTGATGCGCACCTTCATTTCAGCGAAGGCCAAAATAACAATCCAGCACGCCATCATTAAGCCCAGCACTGTCAGCGCTTCAACTCGGTCTTGCATTAGCCAAGGCAGCAAGAAAGAGAGAATGAGTGTCAGCACTAACGCCATCAGCAGCAATTTGCGGATAGCCGCAGGACGATCACGTCCCCAGCGCACTAGCGGTCCAATACCTAGTAACAGCGCAAAAGGTACCATCAAGGCGATAAACATAGTGTTGAAGAACGGCTCACCAATCGAAATCGTTCCCAAACCAATTTGTTTATGGATAAGCGGCAGCAATGTGCCTAACAACACCACCAACATGGCGGCTGTCAAAATCACGTTATTCCCTAATAGCAGGGATTCACGGGACCATAATGCGTTATTCACCTTAGAACGTACTTTATGGCCACGTATCGCAAAGACAAGCAGCGAGCCGCCGATCACCAACACCATAAAGGCAAGAATAAATAGCCCTCGAGCGGGGTCAGAAGCAAAGGCGTGCACCGAAACCAATACGCCTGAACGGACTAAGAATGTACCCAATAAGCACAATGAGAAGGCAAATATCGACAATAATAGCGACCATGCTTTGAAGGTGGCGCGCTGCTCAGTGACTGATAATGAGTGGATTAAGGCAGTTCCCACTAACCACGGCATAAAGGAGGCATTTTCTACCGGATCCCAGAACCACCAGCCCCCCCCAGCCTAATTCGTAGTATGCCCACGCCGACCCTAACATAATTCCCAGTGTTAAGAAGAACCATGCTGCTAGCGTCCAAGGGCGTGCAAAACGGGTAAAGGAGCTATCTAAGCGCCCACTGAGTAATGCAGCGATGGCGAAGGCGAAGGCCACCGAGAAGCCCACATAGCCCATGTACAGTAATGGCGGGTGGAAAATCAGTCCTGGGTCTTGCAGCAGTGGGTTTAAGTCACGACCTTCAATCGGGAAGGAGGGCAAGGTGCGAGAGAATGGGTTTGAGGTAAAAATGATAAACAGCAAAAAACCGACGCTCACCATACCCATTACCGCGAGCACTCGCGCCACAATATCCAGAGGCATACGATAACTAAATAACGCCACCGCAAATGTCCAGCCGCTCATGAGCAGTACCCACAGCAATAGAGACCCTTCATGAGCGCCCCATGTTGCCGCCACACGGTACCAAATCGGTAATTGCGTGTTGGAGTTATTTGCCACGTAAGTGACGGAGAAATCATTTACCACAAAGGCATTAATTAAGACTAAAAATGCCCCTGCAATAAACAGGAAAAGCAGCCAAGCTAGTGGTCTAGATGCCGCCATCAGGCGGGCATCATTACGTGCCACACCCCACAGAGGATAAAAAGAGAGTAATACAGAGACCCCTAATGCTAAACACAGAAGGATATTACCAATCTCAGGGATCATGATGCATTGTCCTTATACATTGCAGCAGGACGTTTATGGTTTTCTTGCATCGCTTGCTCAATTTCTGGTGGCGTGTAGTTTTCATCATGTTTGGCTAACACTTCTTTCGCCATCACATGGTTATTTGGTTCTAATTCCCCTTGCACCACCACACCCTGCCCCTCTTTGAATAAATCAGGCAAGATACCGTCATAGCTCACGTCAATTTCGGCTTCCGCATCATAAACGGTAAAAGTCACTTTCAGCGAGTCTGGGTCGCGCACAACGGAGCCAGGCATCACCATGCCACCCACGCGTAAACGCTGCCCGACTTCAGGCACTTTTTGCGTTTCTCGCTTCCCGTAAATCACTTCACCGGGGGTATAAAACAGGTCGATACTGGAACTTAAGGCGTATAGCACCAATGAAAAAGTCAGCCCAACACCTAAAATAATGGATGAAACCAACCACAGTCGGTTACGGCGACGAATATTCACATCCCCTCCCTGCGCGCTCTAGCGGCTTTTTGTCTTGCTTCTCGCGCTTGTTGCTGAACAATCGCGCTAAAAATCATTTTTCGTTGAATATAGGTATGGATACACAATGCTGCTAATGGCAAAAGGGTTAGCGCAACCGCTAACCAAACATAAAATCCATATCCACCCATGGCGATGAAGTCACTCCAAGAGGCAAATGCACTATTCATTATGATTTCCTCTCATGGCTATTTTCTCGCTTAGTCATCAGTTCCAGTACCCAAGGTCGGTTACGCTCTAACATTAACAGTTGGTTACGCAGACGAATTAGTGTCAACGAAATAAACAGGAATAAATACCCCAAAATAGCTAAACGTAATGGTGTACGCATCGCTGGGTTAATGCTTTCTTGCATACGTGTTGATGGTTGATGCAGAGTTTGCCACCACTCAACTGAGTAGTGAATAATCGGCAAATTGATCACCCCAATTAACACTAAAATGGCAGCCGCTTTTCCTGCTGTACGGCGGTCATCAAATGCGTGCCACAGGGCAATGATCCCAACATATAAGAATAACAGGATCAATTCAGATGTCAGGCGCGCATCCCATACCCACCAAGCTCCCCACATTGGTTTACCCCATGTGGCGCCGGTGACAAGCGCGATAAAGGTGAATACAGCGCCGACGGGTGCCATTGCAGCAATAGCTAACTCAGAAATTTTCATCTGCCACACAAGACCGATGAACGCCGTGATAGCCATAGTGGCATAAATCCCCATCGACCACATGGCCGCGGGGACGTGAATATAAATGATCCGGTAGCTATCACTCTGTGTTTTATCGGTTGGTGCAAAACCAAAGCCCCAAACCCAGCCCACCGCCAGAAAGATCACACTTAACACAATGAACCATGGAGTCAGTCGCCCACATATTCTATATAAGTTCATTGGAATTGCTAATTGGTGAAGCTTTTTCCACATAGTTAATAGCCCCGATTTATCTCACAAAATGCTGTGCATTAATAATAGCTACAATACACAAAAACCACGTAATTTTATTGATTTATCACAAATACAACTTAGGCTAGCTGACTCAATTAGCCAGCTAGCCTATTTCTTAGAAGCCTGGTTCCACTTCTCGCATATCTGGTAACTTATGCGCAATACCTTTATGGCAATCAATACAGGTTTTTCCGTCTTTTAACGCTTGGTCATGCATTTTTGCAGCGACACTTTTTTGAGCGGTAAAATCCATATAGTCGAAGTTGTGGCAGTTACGACACTCTTGGGAGTTATTATCCTTCATCCGCCGCCACTCGTTCTGCGCCATTTCTAGACGATGAGCTTCAAATTTTTGTGGTGTATCAATCACGCCAAAAATCTTACCGTATAACTCTTTACTGGCTTTGATTTTTCTCACCATTTTTGGCACAAACTCATGAGGTACGTGGCAATCAGGGCATGTCGCTCTCACCCCACTACGGTTAGTATAGTGAATGGTATCCATATACTCTTCGTAGACGTTTTCACGCATTTCATGGCAGCTAATACAGAACTCTTCCGTGTTCGCTTTTTCCATTCCGGTATTGAAACCGCCCCAGAAAATAACACCGCCAACGAAACCGATAATCAACAACGTTCCCAACGCTAAACGGCTTGGGCGCCACCACCACTGCCAAACTCGGCGAATGATCCCCGGTTTATCACTTTTATTAGTCATATCCGCCCCTTATTTCCCGAAGCCTTTAGATGGGGTAAAGGTATTATCGATAATCGGCGCAGTATCAGATTGAGGAACATGACACTGTAAGCAGAAATAACGATTTGGTGCCACTTCACCTAATACTTTACCAGTTGCATCCATAAAGTGTGTTGGGCTAATACGTGGTGCGCCAGTGGTACGATAATTTTCCACACCATGGCACTGCAAACAACGGTTTGTGTTCGTGGTAATTTGATACCCTTCAACACTGTGAGGGATCATCGGTGGCTGGTTAACGTAGTTCAGTGCCATTTTTTCCTGCTCTTTAGGAATATGAATGCCACTTTCTGGTGTGCCTGACACTTCTGGTGATTGAGCCAGATCGACGCCATTCGCCGACCATGCAAAACTGCTCACGACAACGGCCATACCCGCTATCCAACGGCTTAAAGTTCTTTTCAGGACAGGGTTTTTCATGATTTAGCTCCCGAACTCCATTTTAGTGTTATTTTAAAAACGTCCTCAGAACAGACATCAATACAGCGACCACACGTCGTGCAATCTTTCGCCGTGATCTGTGCTGGGGCTTGTTTATCAAGAACCGGAACGCGCAAAACTTGCGGCTCAGGACAAACGTGGAAACAATCCATACAGCGATTACACTGCTCTTTTTTATGGGCGGTCACGACTAAAGCCCCTTTACACCCCGCGACACCATACAGTGCGCCGAGTGGGCATAAGTGACCACACCAACCATGTTCCACGACCAATAAATCGAATAAAAAAAGTGCAACTAAAACTAAAGCGCCGCTACCAAAACCAAAAATCAAGCTACGTCCCATCAGAGAAACGGGGTTAATCCATTCCCAAAGCAACGTACCTGTTAATGCCGATCCCAACAAAATGACACCCAGCAAAACATAGCGGATGTAACGTGGGATCGTGGCGGATTGATTGAATTCGAATTTTCGACGTAGCCATGCCGCCGCATCCGTGACCGGATTAACAGGGCACACCCAACTACAGAAAACCCGTTTTCCTACCAGGGCATACACCCCCAAAACAATCCCGGCACCGATTAACGCGGAGATCCCCGGTAAGTAACCACTTGCTAAGCTTTCAAGAGTAATTAGCGGATCCGTCAATGGGATCGTATCCAGCAATAAGCTGCTACTGTAATTACCATGTAAGATCCACACGCCTAACCATGGACCACTCAAAAACATGGCTAACACTAACAACTGACTGGTACGTCTTAATACCAACCATTTATGGCTTCCCCACCACCCTTTTTTCGCCAGAGCCTCACGTCCGGCATCGTGCTTACGATTTGCCATTGTTTCCCTCCAGCCAACCAAAACGGTAATGGTGACCTAATTCCCCTTTCGCCAGCGAACGTGGCAATACTTTAATTGCCGATTCCTCAAGCACACACGCTTGTTCGCATTTACCGCACCCCGTACAGTAATTACTGTTCACAGTCGGCAAGAAACGCGCGTGTTTACCGGTTCGATGGTTTTGTTCAAGTTCCAGTGTGATAGCTTCGTCAATCACAGGGCAAACTCGGTAGCACACATCGCATCGTAACCCTTGAAAGTTCAAGCAGTTCTCTTGGTCGAGTAACACTGCTAGCCCCATACGAGCATCATTGATAGAAGCAATATCCTTATCCAACGCACCACTTGGGCACACTTTGGCGCAAGGAATGTCTTCACACATTTCGCACGGGTTTTCGCGAGCAATAAAATACGGTGTACCCGCTGCCATGCCAGACGCCAACGTAGCAAGCTTCAACATGTCGTAAGGACACGCTTGCACACATTGACCACAGCGTACACAGGCACTTGCAAAGGCACTTTCGTCTAAGGCACCCGGCGGGCGAAGATGCACTCCGCTCGCTCGGGAGGTTTGTTGCTGAAGCCCCAGTACCACACCAACAGCCGCCAGTCCACCCGCTGCGCGAGCAACATCACGCAAAAAACGGCGGCGACTATTCTGGGAACTCGGTTTCTGGGACATACGCAATTACACCTTTTCCAATTTAACTGCACATTTCTTGTAATCCGTCTCTTTCGATAGCGGATCCGTTGCATCCAGAGTGAGGTTATTCACTAACTGAGATGCATCGAAGAATGCCATATAAATCAAACCTTTTGGTGGGCGGTTACGACCACGAGTTTCCACGGTTGAGAGCACTTCCCCACGGCGAGAAAGCACTTTCACTTTATCCCCACGGCGCAAGTCTTTCGCTTTTGCATCCAGCGGGTTCATAAACACCACGGACTCAGGGAATGCACGGTGCAACTCAGGCACGCGACGAGTCATACTGCCAGTATGCCAATGTTCAAGAACGCGTCCTGTGGATAACCATAAATCGTATTCAGCATCTGGCGCTTCTGCGGCTGGTTCAAATGGCAGTGCGAAAATCACCGCTTTACCATCTGGCTTGCCGTAGAATTGGAAACCTTGCCCAGCTTTTACGTAAGGGTCATTACCTTCGCTGTAGCGCCATTGGGTCTCTTTGCCATCCACAACTGGCCAACGGATACCGCGAGCTTTGTGGTATGCATCAAAATCCGCTAAGTCATGACCATGACCACGACCGAAACTTGCGTACTCCTCAAACAGCCCTTTTTGCAGGTAGAAGCCGAGTTCACGAGATTCATCATTCAGCTGGTCAGCCGCCAGTTCTGTAATTGGGAATTTGGTCACTGATTCGTTAGCAAACAGAATGTCGTATAACGTTTTTCCGCGATATTCTGGTTTCTTCGCTAATAACTCTTCCGGCCAAACGTCTTCCGCTTTGAAGCGACGAGAGAACAGCACCATCTGCATTAAGTCAGATTTTGCTTCGCCCGGTGCTGGCACTTGTTGACGCCAGAATTGTGTACGACGCTCTGCGTTACCGTATGCCCCTTCTTTTTCTACCCACATCGCTGTCGGTAAAATCAGGTCAGCAGACAGTGCGCTGACAGTTGGGTATGGGTCTGAAACCACAATAAAGTTGCGTGGGTCGCGCCAACCTGGCATACGCTCTTCATTAATATTTGGACCCGCCTGCATATTGTTATTGCACATCACCCAATAGAAATTGAGCTTGCCATCTTTTAATGCGCGGTCTTGAGCAACAGCGTGTAATCCCACTTTTTCTGGGATAGTTCCCGCTGGTAATTTCCACACGTTTTCCACTTTTTCACGGTGTTTTTCGTTGGTGACCACCATGTCGGCTGGTAAACGGTGAGAGAACGTCCCCACTTCACGCGCAGTACCACAGGCTGACGGTTGACCTGTTAAGGAGAACGGTCCACAACCTGGTTGAGAAATTTTACCGGTCAATAAGTGCAGGTTGTATGCCAAGTTATTCGCCCAGACGCCACGCGTGTGCTGGTTGAAGCCCATTGTCCAGTAGGAAACGACTTTCACGTTAGGATCTGCATACAGCTTAGCTAGCGCTTCTAACTGATCTTTCGGAACACCCGTCATTTCAGCGGTTTTGTCGAGGGTATATTCCGCAACAAACGCTTTGTAATCTTCGAATGTCATTGGCTCAGAGGCATCCGAACCTGGGTTTTTCGCCTTTTGCTCTAAAGGATGCGTTGGACGTAAACCATAACCAATATCAGTAACCCCACGACGTAAATTAACGTGTTTATCAAGGAAGTCCTGATTCACCGCATTGTTTTGAATAATGTAGTTAGCGATGTAGTTGAGGATCACTAAGTCTGATTGCGGCGTAAAGACAATGCCGTTATCCGCTAATTCGAAGCTACGGTGTTTAAATGTAGACAGTACAGCGACACGAACATCAGGGTTAGATAGACGACGGTTGGTGATACGCGACCATAAAATTGGGTGCATTTCCGCCATGTTCGAACCCCACAGCACGAAAGCATCCGCATGTTCGATATCATCGTAACAGCCCATCGGTTCATCCATACCAAAGGTACGCATGAAGCCTACAACCGCTGATGCCATACAGTGACGTGCATTTGGGTCTAAGTTATTTGAACGGAAGCCACCTTTAAATAGTTTGGATGCAGCATAACCTTCCCAAACCGTCCACTGACCGGAACCAAACATTCCGATACCTTCAGGACCTTTCTCTTTGAGGGTGGTTTTGACTTTCTCTTCCATCACATCAAAGGCTTTTTCCCATGTAATTGGGGTAAATTCACCGTTTTTATCGTACTCACCGTCTTTCATACGCAAAAGCGGTTGAGTTAAACGGTCTTTTCCGTACATGATTTTTGGTAGGAAATAGCCTTTGATGCAGTTCAGACCACGGTTTACAGGAGCTTCAGGGTCACCTTGGCTCGCAACGATACGTCCGTTTTGCGTTCCAACTAAAACCCCACAGCCTGTACCGCAGAAACGGCAAGGTGCTTTATCCCATTTAATGCTTTCTTGCTGACCAACCACTGCTTTCGCAATACTTGGTACGCCAACGCCTGCCGCCGCAGCAGCGGCCGCTATCGCATTGGCTTTCATAAAGCTACGACGACTGAGTTTCATACTTTTTCCTCACATTGCTCATCCTGCTGGTGATAAACCAGTGAAACATCCAATACACCATCGATATCACGGATAAAATCGATAGTATCTAAAAGCGTTTTGCTGTCTTCCCCTTCCACAACCACAATTAACTTGCCATTTTCAGGGGAGGAAATAGCCACTTCGCAGTTGGGTTCTTGATGTAATTCATCTGTCACAGCTGGAATGCGTTCACTTTTGACTTGAACAATCAAACTGCAAACTTGCCAGTTATTGTGCATCTTCATGCTCCATGGTAATGGCTGATACAGGACATCCTGCGACACATGCGCCACAACCTGTACAACCCTGCATATCAATGTTTGGCTGGTAAATACCGGCCAGTGATGGACGAAAGGCGATCACTTGAGGCTCACAACTGTCTTCACAACGACGACATTCAATCGATTTGTACGCCAGACAGTGTTGCCCAATGGCAATCTTGATATTCCAAGGCTGGGTATTTTGAGGAAGGAATATAGGCTCAGGACAGGCCTCTGCACATGCATAACAGAATGTGCATTCACCACGCTGAAAATCGACCATGGGATAGCCACCAGGACCTGGTTGCAAAATTGCCGTTTCACAACTCTTGATACACTGGTTACAACGAGTGCACTGTTCAATAAAACGTGCTTCGCTACCACTCCATGGTGGTCGAATTACGGGTGCAGCATTACGCCAAGCCCCCGTTAAAACTCCCCTACGGGTGATATCAACCATGTTTATTTCCTTTACATTGCCCAACCAAAAACTGCTAAAAGAGACTGATAAACCGTACTTTTTATATGATTATTTATTGTGAATATTAATTAGCTAACTATCAAAAATACATACTACCTAGTAGGTAAACTAACTTTTAGCGTTATTATGAAGAAAATAGTCATTCTTTGACGTTTCACATCGAAGACACTGTACAAATATCGAGAAAGGCAGATTTGAGGTCGTTTTATAATTATTCATTAACATTTAATAAATATGATTTGCGAATTTAAACCTTATTTTTAATAGTCAAATTTATAATTAATGAAAATATATACCACTAAAGTAGTATATCATGAGCACTTTTACAAAAAACTATATTTACTTTTTTTGATTTTACGCACGTTTTAATTCAAAAATTAACCAACTTATTAATCCATTGTATTAGTAAAAATATAATTAATTATAAATATCAGCATGATAATGAAAAACTCAAAGTGTAAATAACAATCATTATTATTTAATGATTTAATCCATACTCTGCGTTAAAAAATAAAATTTAATATTTTTTTATTTATTCAATTTTCTCCATTTTTATTATTTTTCATCGATTAAAAAGTAAACTCATTTTAATTATTGATCAAAGACAATATTTTTTGTGTGGTTTTTTGCTAATTATATAAGTTGGCAATTGTCTGATAGCAATAGTGCGATTGTTATCAAATATAAAAATAAATACAGCTAATGGGATGGCTGGCTTAAAAACACTCGAGGCCCTTATGGCAAAGATAAGAAATAATGCACTGTACCTACTGAGTGTGCTTGCAGGGATATTTCTATTTACCTCTGTACAGGCACAAACTCCAACAAAAGATTCCACATCAACCATCAACGCTCGAAACGAAACGTTTGAAGCGGCACACCCTGATCAATACCATTCATGGCGAGCAACTTCAGAACAATCACAACGAGAAGATGCACTGGCTGAAGATCCTCGCCTCGTCATCTTATGGGCAGGTTATCCTTTCTCTCGTGACTACAATAAACCTCGTGGTCACGCCTATGCGATTATCGATGTTCGTGAAACACTGCGGACTGGCGCGCCAAAAAATGCTGAAGATGGTCCTCTTCCTATGGCATGTTGGAGCTGTAAAAGCCCTGACGTTGCTCGATTAATTCAGGAACATGGGGAAGATGGCTACTTCAAAGGCAAATGGGCAAAAGGAGGCCCTGAAGTCGTCAACGTATTGGGCTGTGCAGATTGCCACAAAACAGACTCACCTGAGTTTGCCAAAGGTAAGCCTGAACTCACTCTTTCTCGCCCATACGCAGAACGTGCCATGGAAGCTATCGGTAAACCATTCGATAAAGCGAGCCGCTTCGACCAACAATCTATGGTGTGCGGTCAATGCCACGTTGAATATTATTTCTCTGGCGAAACTAAAGCCGTGAAATTCCCTTGGGATAACGGCACCAAAGTCGAAGACATGGAAGTGTACTACGACAACATTGCCTTCTCTGATTGGACAAACTCCCTGTCTAAAGCCCCAATGCTCAAAGCCCAACACCCTGAGTATGAAACTTGGAGCGCAGGTATCCACGGCAAAAACAATGTGACCTGTATTGACTGCCACATGCCAAAACTGCAAAACGAAAAAGGGGAACTGTATACCAGCCATAAAATCGGTAATCCATTCGATAACTTTGAACAAACCTGTAGTAGCTGTCATACCCAAAGCAAAGAGCAACTTCAGAGTATCGTTGCTGAGCGTAAAAAAGCTATCCAAGAGATGAAAATCAAAGTGGAAGATCAGTTAGTACGCGCTCACTTTGAAGCTAAAGCAGCTTGGGATGCAGGCGCAACCGATGCTGAAATGAAAGATATCCTTGCTGATATCCGTCATGCGCAGTGGCGTTGGGATTTAGCTATCGCGTCACACGGTATCCACATGCATGCACCAGATGAAGGGTTACGTATGCTTGGTGGGGCAATGGATAAAGCCGCAGATGCCCGAGCCAAACTGGCGCGTTTACTGGGTTCAAAAGGCATTACTCATGAAATCGCGATCCCAGATATCTCCACCAAAGATAAAGCGCAACAAGCCATCGGCTTGGATATGCAGAAAATTAATGCCGAAAAACAAGAGTTTTTAAAGACTGTGGTACCTGAATGGGATGCACAAGCTCGTAAAAACGACCTGTTAGCCAAATAACCACTCACCCCAGTTCGCTGGGGTGCGATAACCAATGGAGTGAATATGAGCGTACTACGTTCGTTATTAACTGCTGGGGTGCTGGCGTCAGGCTTGTTATGGGCGATATCCGCGTCGGCAACACCACAAATGGCTGAAGAAGCTAACAAAGACGGTCGTTGGCAAGTTACGCAGCAGCGTAATCCAGACAATGCTTGCCTTGATTGCCATAAACCCGATAAAGAAGGGATGCATGGCACTCATGCTGAGGTCATTAACCCGAATAATAATTTGCCGGTAACGTGCACCAATTGTCACGGCAAACCGGGTCCCAATCACCGTGAAGGCGTCAAAGACGTCATGCGGTTTAATGATCCAATGTACAGCGTGGAACAACAAAATAGCGTCTGTTTATCTTGCCACTTACCTGAACAACTGCAAAAAGCGTTTTGGCCCCACGATGTTCACGTGACCAAAGTGGCTTGCGCGAGTTGTCATGACCTCCATCCTAAGCAAGACACCATGAAAGTGCTGAACGATAAAGGTAAGGTCAAAATCTGCGTGGATTGTCACTCAGATCAGCGAGATAACCCGAACTTTAACCCCGCTGCGGTGAATGTTCTTAAGGAGCAGCCATGAGTTGTTCTCGTCGTCAATTCATAATCTATTCAGGCGCACTGGCGGCGGTAGGCGGTGTGGCGGGGCATTCTCTCGCCAATACCATGAAAGTTGACGGGTTGCGATATGGCATGATCCACGATGAAACACTGTGTATCGGCTGTACCGCCTGTATGGATGCATGTCGGGAAGTCAACCAAGTTCCAGAAGGCGTATCACGCCTAACGATTATTCGTAGTGAACCCATCGGCCAATTTCCTGACGTCAAATATCGGTTCTTCCGCCACTCTTGCCAACATTGCGAACATGCCCCTTGTGTCGATGTCTGTCCTACAGGGGCTTCATTCATCGATAAAACCACGGGGATTGTGGACGTAAACCCTGACCTATGTGTTGGTTGTCAATACTGTATTGCCGCCTGCCCTTACCGCGTCAGATTTATTCATCCCATCAGCAAAACCGCCGATAAATGCGATTTTTGCCGTAAAACCAATCTCAAAAAAGGGAAGCAACCAGCTTGTGTCGAAGCCTGCCCAACCAAAGCGTTGGTGTTTGGTAATTTAGATGATCCAAACAGTGCGGTATCACTAATGCTCCATGAAAAACCGACCTATCGATTCAAAATTGCACTGGGAACGAAACCCAAAATGTACCGAGTTCCCTTTAAATATGGGGAGGTTAGCCAATGACAACCACTTCAGCTTTTCATTTTGAGTCGTTAGTCTGGGACTGGCCTATCGCCGTTTACCTGTTTTTGATTGGTATCTCTGCGGGGTTAGTGGTTCTGGCAGTATTGATGCGCCAATATGTACCCAATGCTGCCACCAGCAATAGTACTATCATGCGTACAACGCTAATTTTAGCGCCGACCACCATTATTCTTGGTCTACTGATCCTCATTTTCCACTTAACCCGTCCATGGACGTTCTGGAAATTGATGTTTCACTACAGCCCAACTTCTGTGATGTCCATGGGGGTAATGCTGTTCCAAGTTTACATGGCGGTGTTAGTGGTTTGGCTGGCTAAAATTTATGAGCAAGAACTCGTTGGGCTACAACAAAAATGGCTACCTAAGCTAACGATAGTGCCTCGCGTTTTAGGCTGGCTAAGTCGCATCATGCGCGGGTTAGATATTGCTATGCTAGTCTTAGCCGTATTACTGGGCGCTTATACGGGATTCTTGTTATCTGCCCTCAAATCCTATCCGTTCTTAAACAACCCAATATTACCGGCTCTATTTCTCTTTTCGGGAATTTCGTCGGGACTGGCGGTGAGTTTACTGGCAATTGCCCTACGCTATCGCAAGAATGTTCATAACCCTGAAACGGTCTTTTTACACCGCGTAGAAAGCTTCGTTGTCTGGTTAGAGATATTTTTGCTAGCGGCCTTCTTTGTGGGGCTAGCGCTCGGTGATGATGGCAAACTGCGTTCATTAATTGCGGCATTAGGCGGAGGTTTCTGGACGTGGTGGTTCTGGCTTGGCGTCGTGGGGATTGGTTTTGTTATTCCCCTCCTGTTGAAAAAATGGCAACAACAAGGTAGCCAAGCTTTTCGGGTTATTGTGGTCAGTGGCGCAAGCTTAATTGGCGTGTTTTTCCTGCGTTTTTTCGTCCTGTATGCAGGGCAACTGACAGTCGCATAACCGACTTAAAATAAAGGTGATACTTGGAAATTTTCCTTCCCGAAATAGGGTTTATCAGCTTGCTACTGGCGCTGTGTATCACCGGCTATCATACCCTATTGGGGTTTATCGGCGTTTTCAGGCACGTCCCGAGGCAAATGTCTCAGGGCGTGCTCTGGACGTCTTTGCAATTCACTTTTTTATTAACTGCGTTTCTCTGTTTAACCGCCAGCTTTGTATTCAGTGATTTTTCCGTTATTTATGTGGCTCAGCATAGCCACAGTTTATCCCCCCTAGTGATTAAAATTGCTGCCGTTTGGGGAGGGCACGAAGGTTCGCTGCTGCTGTGGGTTCTGTTTTTCTCTGGCTGGACTACCTTATTTGCATGGCGTTATCGCCGCCAAAATAGCCCATTTTTCCCTTTAACGTTGTGTGTACTGGCTGCTATATGCACGGCGTTATTGCTGTTTGTTGTGTTCTATTCCAACCCATTTGAACGCCTGTTTCCGCCTGCAATTGAAGGTCGCGACCTCAACCCGATGCTGCAACATTGGGGACTAATTTTACACCCGCCGCTACTTTACCTTGGTTACAGCGGATTGATGCTAGTGGCAGCGTTAGTGCTCGCATCATTAATGGCGACACCTACCCTACTTCCCGAAAATTTCAGCCAGACTATTGCTCAGTTGTGTTGGCGATTTGCGGTACCAAGTTGGTGCATACTCACTAGCGGTATCATCCTCGGTTCTTGGTGGGCATACAGTGAATTAGGCTGGGGAGGATGGTGGTTTTGGGACCCTGTTGAAAACGCCTCTTTACTTCCTTGGCTTTCTGCCACGGCATTACTACACAGCTTATCTATCACTCGCCGAACAGGGCTATATCGCCACTGGAGCCTGTTGCTGGCGATTATCACATTAATTTTAGCGCTGCTCGGTACACTGATTGTCCGCTCTGGGATCTTAGTGTCCGTTCATGCATTTGCCTTAGATAACGTGCGTGCCGTTCCGCTATTTTTACTCTTTAGCGTTTTAAGCCTTGGTGCTCTGTTTATTTATGGTTGGAAGGCGAAATTTCCCCCTCAAGAGCCTCGGCGCAAAACATCGCGAGAAATCTATTTATTACTGACTTTGATTTTGTTTACCGCGGTTTTATGTATCGTACTGACTGGCACCTTATACCCGATGCTCTATGGTTTATTAGGGTTAGGTAAGATCTCGGTGGGGGCTCCCTATTTCAATCAGACATTACTGCCATTTGGCCTGTTGATGCTGGTGGTAATAGCGCTTGCCACGCTCAAATATCGCGATATTGCCAAGAACGGAAATCACAAACTACATCAGCGACTGTCGATGATTGTTCAGCAAAAATTCCCTGCTATTGTCGCCCACGCTGGGGTTGTGATGTTCGCTATGGGAATTGCCCTTTCCTCAACACAGAAATCAGAAATCAGCCAAAATATCGCCATCGGGCAATCAATCTCAGTTGGCGGATATCAATTCCAATTTCAACAATTACAACTGGCAGCTGAATCTAACTACACCACCGAGAAAGCGCTGATCCACGTCAGTCAAAATGCAGGTCAAAATGGCTTTGATCTTATCACTGAACGCCGCCTGTATATGGCTCGCCAGCAACTGATGATAGAACCGGGGATCCACTGGGGATGGTTGCGATCTTGGTATGTGGTGCTGGGAGAAAAAACGGGCACTGAGCGCTATGCGATGCGTTTTTATGTACAAGAAGGCATTCAATGGATTTGGGGTGGTGGATTTGTGATGTGCTTAGGTGCGCTGATGAGTTGGTTTAGGGGGCGGAAGCATGATTAAAAAAATCGTTATGCTGTTTCTGCTCTTGTGCTCCTTGAATGTTCACGCCCAAATAGTGGATACATGGGCATTTAATTCCAATGAGGAGCAGGAATTATCCTTGCAGATTGCTTCACAACTACGTTGCCCGCAATGCCAAAACCAAAATTTATTAGAATCTAATGCACCTACCGCGGTCAGCATGCGCCATCAAGTCTTTAAAATGGTTTCTGAAGGAAAAAGTGAATCTCAGATTAAACGCTATATGACCGAGCGTTATGGTGACTTTGTTTTATATAATCCCCCATTAACGCTTAGTACCCTACTATTATGGTTACTTCCCGTATTTGCTGTTCTTTGTATTATCTTTATTTTATGGAAAACATTAAAAGTAAAAAATAAAATTAATCAGCCCATTATTTTATTAGATAATGCGATTCCATTAATAGAAAAATACAACCAGACTCACTCTGACATACAGTTATTACCGGCTATCAATAATGAAAAAACACTTCAGCATTCTCATTGGAATAAGATAAGTAACACCCTTATTCTCATCATAATCTGCATTATGATAGCGGGATATTTTTTATTACCGCGATTCCATTCAACACTTGATTTATATCAAAGACAAAATGACCCTACCTTGCTATTCACACCATTGGAGCGTGAAACGCAGGATCTACAACGTTTACAAGCAGATATTCGACAATCCCCTGAAAACAGTGAGCTTTGGGCTGTTTTAGGTGAATACTATCTTTATCAAAATAGCTATGAAAATGCCTTAATTGCCTATGGCTACGCACTCAAATATCGCGGAGAGAATGCCCAACTCTATGCCGCAATTGCCACGGTGATGTATTACCAAGCCGGACAAGTGGTTACAAATGACACACAAAAAATGATAGACAAAGCATTAAGTCTAGATAAGAATGAAGTCACCGCATTGATGTTATTAGCCTCAGATGCCTTTATCAATGCCAATTACACAACGGCGATTAATATCTGGCAAAACCTACTTGATAGTAATAATCCTAGAGTCAATCGCGCTCAAATTATTGAAGCCATTCACATGGCTAAATTAATGGAAAATAGTGGGAAACAGTGAATACAAATAATAAAGGCTCCTGAACCTTTATTACCTCGCGGTATCCATAATTGATAAAAAATAATAATAAGTTTATTTATTAAATATAATAATCTAGAAAAATATCATGACGAATAAGATGCTTTCTATCTTAGTGATTATTCTTATCGCAGGAGGATCATTTCTTGCAGGAGTAATGGCTAACTACACACCTGATTTAGATGTTATCAAGAAATCAGAGCGGGCTGTGGAAGACCTGCTGAGTTTCCCTAAAACCGTCGAATTTAAAGATGTGAAATACCATGTCATCAGAGAGACCTCTGATCGCGGTATGCTAGGCTATGTTTGTGGTCAAGTTCTGGTATTTGATGCAAAAAATAGCTATAGCTACAAACGTTTTATGGTGAAAACGTATCTAAATGAAGATGGTAGAAATGTCGTTTCTATTCCACTATTGGATAGAGACGAAATGGAGTTTCCGATCGAGGAATTTAATTATTTGTGGCGTAAAAATTGTCAGAATAGATAATTATACTTAATTGAATATTATCTATCCCCTACGAAATTAATGATTTTTCTCGGTACTTTATTTACAGCAACATGAAGGCTTGCCTGTTAATTCTGCTTCTTGGATTGGCGGGCATTTCACTGTGCCATAAGAACAAAATACGCAGCAATCCCCTTCTAATGGCTTTAATAAGACGCCGCAACCTGTGCATTCATAAAACCACTGACAAGCATTGGTTGGCATCTCTTCCATTTTCAAACACCCACATTCTGGGCATGTAATTTCAGACATCAATTCAATTTTGGCTTGACTCATTTGATACTCGATAGGGTCTTTCACAATAAATAATACTATTTATCTTACAAAATCATGTTGCTCTTATCCTTGCGCCAAATTAGGTTTCCCACACAAAATAAAAATGCAGTTCCAATAGCATTTCCCGCAAGGTTGATATACAGTTTTCCACTTTTTTCAAAGCACCCTAGATTTTGGAGGCGAAATGTTTATTGGTTTTGACTACGGAACATCTAACTGCTCCGTCGCAATCATGAAAGATGGTAAACCGCAATTGTTACCCCTTGAAGGCAGCAATTTTTATATTCCATCAACCTTGTGTGCGCCGACAAGAGAATCGGTTTCAGAGCACTTATTTCGCCATCTGAATATTTCTCCGACAGACTCAGTTGGTCAGCAAATCCTCCGACGCTCTATTGCGTTTAATCAGGATGAAGGCATTGAACTGGAGCCGGAAGATATTGTTTTCGGGCAAGCTGCGCTGGACTTATATTTAAGCGATCCTCGTGATGTCTACTATGTAAAATCACCTAAGTCTTTTTTAGGTGCATCAGGCTTACACGAAACCCAAGTCAGTTTCTTCGAAGATTTAGTGTGCGCCATGATGGCAAATATCAAGCATACTGCCGAAGCAAGTACCCAACAAACCATCACTGACACCGTGATTGGTCGCCCAATTAACTTCCATGGACGTGGTGGCGAGCTAGCGAATCAGCAAGCGGAAGCTATCTTATTAAAAGCCGCTAAACGTGCTGGATTTCAGAATATTGCGTTCCAGTTTGAGCCCGTTGCCGCAGGGTTAGAGTATGAATCCACCCTCACCAAAGATCAGACCATTTTAGTGGTGGATATTGGTGGGGGAACCACCGACTGCTCACTGATCCAAATGGGGCCTAGTTACAAAGATAGCCACGATCGTGCAAGTTCTTTGCTAGCACATACAGGTCAACGTGTTGGCGGAAACGATCTGGATATTTTCATTGCCTTAAAACAGTTAATGCAGCTTTTTGGTATGGAAAGCCAATATCAATCGGGAATCAAAATGCCTCTATTGCAGTTTTGGAACCCGATTGCCATTAATAATGTGGAAGCGCAAAAAGAGTTTTATTCTCGCGCGAACCTCAATGCATTAACCCGCTTACAACAAGATGCTCAAGAGCCAGCCTTGCTGGCACGTTTGCTCGAGGTTTATCACCAAACGCTGGGTTACAGCATAGTACGCAAAGCGGAAGAGGCGAAAATCGCACTCTCTGATGAGCAAAATTACTTGGCGAAAATTGCATTATCAAAAGAGCTGCTTGAAGTGAATATTGGACGTGATCAGTTAATTGATGCGATTGAATCACCAAAAAGCAAAATGATTGAGTTGGTGAAAGAAGCCGTTGTACAAGGAGGCGTTCAACCGGACGCTATTTTTGTCACCGGGGGTAGCGCTCGCTCGCCTATCTTACATCAAGCGATTCAAGAACAACTGCCGAACATTCCCATTGTTCGTGGTGATGACTTTGGCTCGGTTACCGCTGGGTTAGCCCGTTGGGCGCAAACCTGCTTTAAATAATCGACTTCCCAATGCCGTTTGTGCGGCATTGGGTTTTCACGATCCTCAACTATTCCTCGAGTAAACGCCCCTCTTTTAAGTAGCTGATTTTATTTGCCATTAACTGAGCTTCATCTTCACTATGAGTTACCAACAGTGCTGTTTGCCCCGCCGCACGTAAAATATCCCGCACTTCTTGCCCTAAGCGTTTTCGGCTATCTGGATCAAGACTAGAAAGCGGTTCATCCAGCAACAGTACCGCTGGCTGTGGCGCTAACGCTCGTGCTAATGCAATACGCTGCTGCTGACCACCCGACATTTCGTGAGGATAGCGTTCCGCTAAACCGCTCAATTCAACCAAGGTTAATAGTTGTTGAACGCGAGCGTGTTGCTGCTCTTTAGGCTGTTTTCTTAGCCCAAATGCCACGTTCTGCGCCGCCGTTAAATGAGGAAACAAGGCATAATCTTGGAAAACCATCCCAACATTACGCTGCTCAGGCGGCAAATGAAGGTTTGGACCCGCAACACAGCGCCCACCCACGTAGATGGTTCCTTGCTCTACCTGCTCAAACCCAGCAATCGCTCTCAAGGCAGTGGTTTTTCCGCATCCTGAAGCCCCAAGTAAACAGCCAATTTCCCCAGCATCAATATGCAAAGAGAAACCATTAAGTACATGGTTACGTTGATGTTTGCTGCCATAAGAAACATGGACATTGTCAAGAACTAAGGTTGAATCAGACACCGAAGACATTCCTTAACATAATCATTTTTATTGAGACGACCGTTTTGATTGAGATGATGTCAGCTGACTGCGCGCTAGGAGGATCACAGGCAATGTCCCTGCCAGCACAATTAATAGTGCCGCAATCGCGCCCTCTTCATAGGTTCCTCGCGCTGCCTCTGCATATAATGAGGTTGCCAACGTCTCAAAATTCACCGGACGTAAAAGTAATGTGGTCGGCAACTCTTTCATCGCATCCGCAAAAACCAATAAAGCACTGGTGACAAGTGCCGGACGTAATAGCGGAAGGTGCACTCGAAAGAACGTTCGCAGCTCGCTTTCCCCTAACAGCCTTGAGGCTTGTTCCATACTCGGCGGAATACGGGTTAACCCAGCATCAATCGCCCCAATGGAGATCGCCATAAATCGAATTGAGCAGCAGATAACCAATAAAATTCCCGTAGATAACAGCGGTAATCCTCGAAAATCCAATAGCTCCGCCAGAAAATTATCCAGCGCCATACCCGGTGTTAACAAACCAATCGCTAATACCGTTCCTGGTACTGCATAACCCAGCGACGCAATTTTCATTAAGGCTCGTCGCCATTCTTGAGATGAACCAGAAATTGCACTCGCTCTGGCATACCACGCTACCACAATGCTCACCAACGTCACCACGACGGTGACACCCGCCGCTAGCAATAATGAGTTTTGTAGTGATTGCAACAGGCTGCTTGAGATTGTCATGCTGTCACTGATGCGTTTAAGGCTTTCCCATCCCAAAAAAAGTGCCGGTGCTAAAAAGCCTAACACCACCGGTAGCGCGGTGACACACGTGGCTAATATAGCTCGCCATCCAGTTAAACGCGATGGCAAGATCCCACGCATTTGCCGCCCAGTACTGTAACGCTGATTTTTTCGACCGTAATATTCTAACGCTAACAGCAAGATAATCACTGTTAACATCGAGCAGGCAATTTGCGCCGCAGCGGGTAGATCAGAGCGAGTCACCCATGTGGTGTACACCGTCACGGTCAATGTATTCACACCTAAAAATTCCGATGCGCCGATATCATTGAGGGTTTCCAGCAGAGCGAGGCTAGTACCCACTACTAAGGCAGGTCGCGCCATAGGTAACGCCACTCGGAAAAATGTTCCCGTGGAACTGAGCCCAAGGGTTCGAGCCGCTTCCAGCAAATGGGCTGGCTGGCTCATAAACATGGCTCGCATGGTCAAGTAAACATAGGGATAAAGCACCAGACCCAGCAGCAAAATGGCGCCCGTCATCGAACGAAGATCAGGAAGGCGGAATTGGCGCGGCGAGTCGTACCCTAACACGCTACGAATAAATTCTTGAATCGGTCCAATAGGATGCAGTAAATCTAACCATGCAAACGCTACAATGTAGGTTGGCATCGCAAGGGGCAGTAGCAGCGCCCAGCTAAACAGCTTTCGACCAGGAAAATCAAACGCGGTCACCAGCCAGGCACACCCCGCCCCAATGGTCATCACCATGGCACCAACACCCAGCAGTAAAATTAAGGTATTTAAGGTGGCATCGGGAAGCACATAGCGCATCAAATGTTCCCAATGGCTGAATCCAGAGCTTGCGGCCAGACCCAATAAAAACAACAAAGGGGTCAGAACGCCAAGCGTAATGACCACCACGGAAAGAGTTAATGGCGAGAAACCGACGTGCGGCAGCCCGAAAGCCCCGCGCGTAGAGGTTAAGCCAGTTTTATTGATCGAATCCAACTTTATCTACCAACTGACTCGCTTGTTTACGGTATTTCACAATTTCAGTAAGTGGGAGGGTATCCACATTGATTTCCCCAATTGCGTTATTGATAGTGGCATCCAGTGGAACGCCTTTGCGAATTGGGTATTCATAGTTTGCTTGCGCGTACAGCTGTTGTGCAGGAACAGAAACCAGATATTCCATCAACTTAACCGCTTCTGCTTTATGAGGAGCATGGCGCGCAACGGCTGCACCAGTGATGTTGACGTGCGTACCGCCATCGGTAAAGGTTGGCTGAACCACTTTGATAGCATCTCCCCATTTACGTGCGTCAGTGCCCTCTTTGGCATTTTTCATGTGACCCACATAGTAAGAGTTCGCTAAACCGACATCGCAGATACCGCCAAGGATATCACGAGCGACATCACGGTCTCCGCCCGTTGCTTTACGTGCTAAGTTAGCTTTCACACCGCGTAACCACGCTTCCGTTTTCGCTTCACCGTCGTGGGCAATCATTGCTGCCACTAACGCTGTGTTATACGGGTGCTGGCCTGCGCGGATACAAATTTTGTCTTTCCATTTAGGGTCGGCTAAATCTTCATACGTGATGCTAGTTAACGGTAAATCTTTTTCCGCATACAGCACTCGAGCACGCATCGATAAACCAAACCATTGGTTATCTTTGTCGCGTAATGAAGCTGGAATAGCATCAGTTAATACTTTTGAATCAACAGGCTGCGTAACACCTGCTTCAACTAAATCGATGAGGTTACCCGCATCCACCGTCATTAATAAGTCTGCGGGAGAGTTTTTACCTTCCGCTTTGACGCGCTCTAACATGCCGTCTTTGACATAGACAGTGTTGACGTCAATGGCAGTTTCTTTAGTAAAGGCATCCAGCAGTGGCTGGATCAGCCCCGGCTCACGAGTGGTATATAACGTTAGGGAATCTTTTGCCATGGCAGGCAATGCGCAGGTAACAATAAGCGATGAGGCCAACGTAATTAAACGCGTTTTATTACGTAAAAAATACATTTTTTTCAACATGTTGCTATCTTCTCCAAGGTGAAGTGATGCTTAAACTAGTATATTGAGTATTTTTAACTGGTCGAAAAAAGTATATTGATAACCAATCTCGTTTGCAAATTATTTTCATCGGTTAATAATACGCATTAATGATTATTAAAATTTATTTATAATTTATTATTTGGCATTTATTCTTTTTTGAAGGATTTTTTGTGGGTGGTCTGCGGTCTGTATTCAGAGTTTGTAAAATAAAATCCAAGATTACCAAAACGATAATGATGACCATATTCTACAATAATATTAATAGGTTGAGGTCTCTGTGATGGGAAAATGATAAAAGATCTACTGCTCCCCTATCACAACGGATCATCCGAATTTCTGCTGAGCATATGAATCTTTATTTAACGCAAAAAGGCTCAAGATATTTCTTCTTGAGCCTTTTCATCTATCTAATTCAATTCACTAATCGTACATAAATGTCACGCCAATCACCGACTGCACTTTCCCTGCCGTCACCTGACCTTGGGTTCTTGAATATCGCGCGCTTAGTCCTAAGTTCACCGCTGAACTTCCTACTCGACCTAACTGAACGTTTTGGTTTGCTGGAATTGCATTACCATTGCGAACCATTTGGATCCCTACTCCTTTTGCGGCATTAGCACCAGACAGTGTATTAGCAAAAATATTGCTGCTCGTATCGGTTGTTCCCGTTAAATAGTAGGAGATATTTTGGCTCGAAGCACAATAGATAGATAACGGTACCGGCTGAGCGCTTCCTGGATATTCCGGTAAGTTAACGACCACATTACGCGAAGAAACATCACAACCACCAATAGGCACCACAACATCATTGTTGGCATACAAATTCCATGTAAAGGTCGATGTATTGACGTTACCGCCCCCTACTATGTTAGAACCAACTTGGTACATTACCAATGTCGCAAAGTGGGTTCCTCGGTTAACCACTACACCTCCCGCCGCAGAAATTGGAGTTAAATACAATTGGGTATTCCATGCTGTGTAATTGCCCGATGGAAAATCTTGCTGGTGAGTTGGGTTAGTCAAAGGGAACGTATAGCTTGAGCCATAATACCGTAATGAGCCTCGAAAGTTATTCAATACTCCACCATAAGCGGAACCACGGATCATGTTCACTTGGTCACGTCGCGCTGATGGGTCATCGTTCTTACAAAATATTGAATTCGATAAATCGACCACTAAGTTTTGACCAGCTTGAACACTTGGCTGCAAGTTAACATACGCATTGGCAGTCACTGGGCTTTGTGTGTAGCTTAAAACGTTTCCTGTTGAGTCGTAACAGGTAAAAGCATACACCGAAGAAACACCGGCAAAATAGATAAATGCGTTAATAAAGATTAATTTAACTAGCTGTTTTATATTCATAATATTGCTCACAGATACGTGTAGGTGACATCAATTGCCGCTTGGATGGTGCCTTGTGTCGCCCCGCCTCTCACCGATATTGCCCTTACCTGTAAAGGAAAACTGGTTGAAAGCGTTGCATCGCTGACTGGCATGCGTTTTTGTGCGCCGTTATTTAAGTTATTACCCGATGAATCTTGAAGTTGCAGCTGGATATTGCCTGCCGTACCTTGGTTTTTGTAGTATCCCACCGAATCAGCGACACCTTTAAAGGTCGCCATAACCACTGATGTACCAACAGGGCAATTGGTCAAATCCAACGACACCGTATGCCAATCCGATGCTGATCCCGGAGAGGTTAAATTGAACGTGTAAAGATCACCCAAATCCACATTGGCCGTCTTAGTTGATACCGTACAAGGCTTTGCAACAACGCTCCCATTGACCGTCACAGTTACGTCAGCCGCGTGTGTGGAGGTTATTGATGAAGATAACAGCCCCAAAAATAAAGCTGTCATCATTGTTGATTTATACGTCATTCATCGCATCCTCTATTTACTGGAATTCAAGCGTAAATGTGGCGGTTGCTCGAATATGCCCTGCCGTAACGGGCAATTTTGACGCCATTAAACGTGCATTGAAATTGAGCGTATTGGCTTTTCCTGCCACTAAAGGCGTCCATGCAATATTATTTGAGTCCGCATTGAGGACTAATGGATTTTTAGCACTGTCTAAAATCTGAATACCAGCCCCTGTTGCATTTGCGCTGCCGGGTTCTAATGCCAACAAGGTTTTGTTACTCGAGTCTGCAATACCGACAAACCCAACTTTGACTGCCGTTACCGCAGAACCGCAAGGTGTTAGCTCAATACGAAACGGCACTGTTGGCGTCACTTCCCCCACTGAGTGCAGCTGTTTCACCGCATTCAGGAGCAAATCCACCACTTGATTTTGTGAACCAGGAGCCACGGCACAAGTGTTATCTCGTACATTGCCTGTAATGTTAATGGTGCTATCCGCCGCCAATGCATTGGAACACAAGCACAAAGAGGTCAACATTGAGGCAAAGAAAATATTCGATTTATCAAACACTATGGGCTCCTTAGAGGCACTCGGCACTATACTTACTGAGGATTTCATATTGGCTTTCTGCTGGCAGTGTGTAATTGACCTTACACTGAGCATCCGCCCCATCTCCCCAACGTGCGATTAATTGTCCGGTTAACGGCAAACCAGTTAAGTAAACTTGCCCATCTTCCGCCACAATATTGCCACCACTATTTTCACCAGAAGAAACAACCGAGCCGAATGGCACCGGTTTTCCATGGCGAGTTAATGTCATCAGCACTTTGATCCCAACTTTCGGTTGGAAATCAGCGCGAACGACAGCGCCACGAGTTGGCACCACATTCAGAACGGGATCATCCAGATCCACGTTATTCGCTAACGTATTGGTATTCAAAGCAATACGGTTTTCACGATATTCAGTGGCATAAGGTAATACCGCATAGCCCCGCCAGTCAGTCTCAACCCCCGTTTGGTTTTCGACTTTCACATGTCCCGCACCTGGCGCTTTCACTAATACCACGGTATCGTTCATTGGCTGGCTCAGCGTTAATCCATTTTCATGAGCTAAGACGCCCCCACTCAAACCGTAGTAAACTTGGCGAATGTTATCGGCATAGCTATAACCGACGTTGGCATTTCCATAAGCCCCGCGATAGTTCAGTGACGTATAGCCTGTCCCCGAAGAGTTACCTTGTCCACCGCCTGCATACCCAGCTTGAACGCTATAACTTAAGTTATTGTCTTCCAATAACGTTCCGTATAAACCGGCGGTGTTGTTTACGCGACCTTTGAGATCGTGAGAAACGTTGTAACTTGCGCTGGCATTACGCCAGATAGACTGACTGTCTGAACGTAACCAATGGCTAAAGGGAATGTTGACGTTCAATGCCAGCATTTGGTCGTTGCCATCCTGCCATGAGTTTTTGGACAGACTGTAACTTAATCCCCAACTAATCCCTTTAATCAGGGTGTTAATCCCTACCTGTAATTGCTTATCCGCTTTACTGGTATTCCAATACGTTTCATGACTTCCCGTCACATACATAGTGGATTGCTCACCCAACTGCTGGGTTAGAGTTAACTGAATTTTTTCGCGCTTGTTATAAGCTAAGTTGTAATAGTCAGAAAACTTAGGTGTCACTTGGATAATGCCGTCTTGCGTCGCAAGGTTATACCCTGACATCCGTTTGTACGTCGTATCCGCAAATGAGTAGTAACCCTTTGTTGAATACCGATAACCCGCCAGCTGAATAATCGTGCCCGTTTCATTCAGAGATTTGTTATATAAGAAACGAATTGACTGACCTTGATGGTTGCTATCATCCGGTAATTTGGCATTGGCATGGGTAATATCGATAGATAGCGCCCCAAAGACACCGATATTTTTACCTATCCCTGCGTTAAAAGCTTGGTAACGATTGGCTAACTGAGTTCCACCATAGAGCGTCCAGCCATATGACAAACCGTGCAGTAACGTGGTTTGTAAGAATGTCGGTTTTTCCTGATTGCCGCTTCCCGAACGGTAATCCCCTACAGTGACGGCATATTGTGTATGCCCTTCACGTTGGAGCAACGGAACGGATGAATATGGCACGGTGAAGCTCTGTACGGATCCATCCGCTTCCGTGATAGTCACATGCAAATCACCACTATTTCCCGCAGAATAGAGATCGTTAATCACAAACGGTCCCGGTGGGAATGTGTTGCGATAGATCTCATAGCCATTTTGCTTAACAGAGACATCCGCTGTACCGCGAGCGATCCCTCGGATCACGGGCGCAAATCCTTTTTGGCTTTCAGGCAGCATATTATCGTCCGAGGCTAATTGAATGCCTCGGAAGTTAACACTGTCGAAAATTTCTCCCGGAGTGTAGCTATCACCCAGTGTCAAACGAGAGCGGATCACATTGATGCCACGCTCTAAATAGGTATTGATATGCTCCCAGCGAGTTTCGCTATTTGCTGTGCCTGTGCTGTGGCTCCATGTGGAGTTATCCCGTAAGCGCCACGCACCAAAGTTTAAACCACTTTGTAGATTCAAATAGTTATAGCTACTGTGCTTTCCGTCTTGATTACGTGCGCTGCTTCCCGTCAGGCTATAGTTTAAAATCCCTGCCGTGATCCCTGAATCCCAAAGTTCTGGAGGAATAAAACCTCGCGCTTTGTCTTTCATAAACAGTTGTGGAACGGTGATATATAACCGTTGCAAGCCCACATCAAATCTCGCCGTTGAATCCTTCACGGTGGATGATAATGGTTCACAGGTATCTTTGGGCTTCGTCTGTAATTCTGGCAGCGCTAATGTATTGATCCCCATCTTGGCCAATTCATTAGGCGTCAAACAAGGGGACAGCTGTTTATCATTTTTATCCAGAACAAAATTCACATCCCGGGTGAGTAAATAGCCATCATTAAGATAAACATCAACACGATAAGTCCCTTCAGGAACTTCTTGCCCTTGTTCAAACGCAGATAAATCTGCGACTGCTGAAGGATCATCCGCTAAGAAACGAGGGTTAAAATATAACTCTGCCGTCACCCATGTTGGATAAAGGCATGCGCCTATCAAGAATGCCAGCGGAACCAAAGGAAAATGGCGTTCGAATCTGCATCCCAAAAATGATCCTTTTTTTGAAATTAATAGCCCTTTTTCAGATGTCAGATGTGACATGTCCCCTCCGCTCAACAATGTTGCTCAGCAAATTTCCAATTTGGAATGATGTTTAATTATTTTCGAGAAATAAAAACGTAAGTTTTTACTGCATTTTTCCTGTCATTTTCGGCGTTAGTGCGCCGTAATCATTAATGGTTTGGTAGCTAATAGCACCATTTCCATTGGAAGGAACATTCACTGACGCATCACCAAATGGAGGAACAAGCACGTTATCCAATTTTGCTGCACCGATTTTTAAATCTGTAACTGTGGCAAAATAAGGCGTTGGGTTAACCACAATCAGTGAGCTACCTTGGCGCTTAAAGCGTAATTCTTCAGCCACTTTATCCGGCGCAATAGAGAGACCTGTAGGACGGTAATACAATTTAATGCGGCTAATAATCGCTAACTGCAACGTATTCTCGCTCATGTTCGCTTTGTCCATTGCTGGAATCGCTTTCACATTCAGCCAAAACAGCGTTTCTCTATCTTTCGGTAATTGGTTATTGGTCGCATCAATAATGCGCAATGTATTTTCTTTAACGCCTTTCATCGTAAAAAGAGGCGGAGTGATCGCAAATTGGCTATCTTTTTGACCATTGGCATTTTCAACCCACGATTGGATCAGAAAAACGCCCTTTTCATCATTATTGGTCACGGCAAGTTGAACCTGCTTTTGATCCGCAGGATAAATCACTCGCGTTGCACCTAATGCAACACCTGCATAAACCTGAGTGGATACGGTCGAACAGAGTAAAAGTAATAAGGCGGTAATGAACTTATATGTTTTTCTGGTTTTCATGTTTACATCTGTCCTTTTTTTACTAAAAAATGAAATAAATATGTCACTGTCTTTTTCGATATTTTTATTCATAAGTCAGTGAGAATAGTGCTTGAGCATTCGCTTTTCCGCCCATGATGTTCTCGCTTGTCGAGCGATACTTAGCAACAAAGTGCAATGTCATATCCCCATCACGCAGATTCGCCACTTTGAGTGGAGCACTATTCACCGGAATTAAGGTATTTTTTGAATCAAAAATGGCAACTCCCACACCTTTCGCGGTGTTAGGCCCATCACCGATGGAAAAAATATCTGGGTTCCTTTCATTAGCCACACCGTTGAAGGTAATGGATACATACTCGCTAACTGCATTGCTACACTCTCGGAGGTGAAGATCAAACGCCGTCGGTGCTGAATCTTGACCTGGAGCCTTGAATGCATTGGTGCGCACTTGTCCCATATTCACTACCAAATTACGGTCTGAAGTTTCAACAGTGCAGCCTTCTGCAATTAATTCCCCTTGAAAGCGCATCCCACCACCAGGAAGTTGAACTTTCCATTTATTCCCAGCTTGCAAAAATGGAGAAAACAGAAGGAGTGAAACTGCCAGCAGCTCTCTCATAAACTTCCACCTTTTGGTTCGTGAATAAAAGCCATCCTTGGCTTATCAAATGGGATATCCCTAATCCTTTTTAGTGATTACTCGTATTGAACAGCGAAGGTTGCATCTGCGTTAGCAACACCAGCAGTTGTTGCACCCAGTGCGAAGTAACGAGCTTGGAATGGCAGAACGTTTGCACCGTCATTCAGAGTGATAGGGTTACTGAATGTTGCACCATCCAGACCCAGAGGCGCGCTCTTACCATCTAAAATTTGGATACCAACGTTAGTCGCTGCACCTGAAGCTGAAGAAGCTACAGATAAAACAGTTGGGTTAGTTGCATCTGCAGCAACACCGGTAAAGGCAACTTTTGCAGAAGTAGCAACTGTTGTATCACAGTCGTTTAATTGGATGTTGAAACCAACAGAACCACTGGTATCGCCCAATTTAGCTAATTTAGCTGTACGAACTTGACCTAAACGAACAGTTTGCTCTACAGAACCAGCATCAACAGCACACGCTGCATTCACTAGCTCACCTTTAAAGTGTACCTGGCCGCCGTTTACGGTTGTTGTTGCAGCCATTGCAGCGACTGAACCTAAAGATAAAGCTGAAATAACAACAAGTGCTAGTGATTTAACTTTCATAATATTTCCTTATGTATATTTATTAAGTACAACTTGATAGAAAAAAACAAATACAGACTTCATGACACCATAATTAAAACGACCGAATTTAATTAAATTGCCTAAAACAATTTAATTAAATTTGAATGATTTTAAAAAATAAGGGTCTGTCACTCTATTTTCGAGTGTTTGTATACACTAGAATCAAACAGATACTTCATTTTTTCGAAGAAAACATCAATATCTCGACTACTCATCTCAAGTGCATTAAATAGTATGATAAGCTTGTCAAATGATATATTATTCACACCGTTTTCATATCGAGATATTTGCTGTTGGCTTACATTAATACGCTTTGCCAATTCACTTCCTGTTAATCCTGTGCGCCTACGGTAGTCTTTTAACATCCTGCCAATATTATTTGATAATGGTTCATAGTCTCGCATTTCAAACCTCTCAGATCATATTTCGCTGATTATTTTTTTATATTATCGATATAGGAAAATACGCTTCAGCTGTTATTAAGTTATAGAATTAAAACTGTAGTTAAAAATTGTTTTTTTCGATCGAAAAAGAGCTATTTGATATACGCAGGCTATCAATCATAAATATTAATTCATTTAAATCAATAAATAATCAAATATGAGTAAAATAATAAAACATAAAAATCAACACTTTATGAGCATCTAAAAATACCAAAATAAATAATTGAAGATATTTCTTTAAATGAAATAAGGCGCGCATAACACGATATACATGTTAAATAGACACAATAATTTACAATAAGGACCATTATATAAAAATAAAACCGTTAATTAATGAAAAGCAATAACCACAAAATTACAATTAATTCGCAAAGATAAAAATAAAAACAAATCAAAAAAAGATAATCAATATTAGAATATCAAATAATTTATAATAAAACAGCATAAAATACCAATAACCCCAAAACCCCAATTACGAGTTGAAAACAACTTTCAATAAAAACAAAAAACTAAATTCATTATAGCCGCATATAAGAATAATCCTAGTAAGAGTTGAATAAATATGTAAGTAATTATTACACCCACTATTTCACCTTTATTTCGTGTTTTTGATTATATTATTTAAATTAAATTTAATAATTTTATAACTTATAAAAATAAGGATTTAAAATTGTAGGGTTAAAATATAAAAAACCTAGTCACTATTAAAATGAAAATTGTTTACATGTATTTATGAATTTGAAGCTAACCATTGAGCATTAAAAATAGTTTAGAACTCGTAATGTATAGAGAACGATAATCAATGCAAAATAGGATATGCAGACTGAGGAGTGAGTAGAGAAGATCCATCTATTAAAGACGTGCATTTTATGATGATGCATCGACCATATTCCCCCCATAATCATAGTCAATATTGCAGCTACTATTATTCTTTAGATTATGGTGGCTGGACTATCTTCACGTCCTCATTGAGCACTTGAGCTACGCATTTCCCCTAACGTAGTCAGCTTGCCTTAGCACGTCGAAAAGCTTTCCTTCTCGCGGTTCCCCTTTTTCCTTATTTAAATAAAGAAAGATTATTTTTTATTCATATTAATAGAGCGCAAATAAATATTATTAAATACCTATACCTTAATAAGTGTTTTTATACATAAAAACGCCTATTAGTTGTTTTATAGTTTCAATTTAAGACTCTCTGGTTTTTATTATTCTATTTTTTCTTTTTTTTACAAATTTTTCATTCATCAATACAAATTCAATTACACATCATATCATTCCAGACTTAGTAAACAGCAAAAAAACAGAGTAAACATCCGAATTTAACACAATAATCAACATTATATTTCAT